>JAUYMM010000050.1 GCA_030699485.1 Candidatus Woesebacteria bacterium
TACAGGCCAATATTTGGTAAATCCAACAGACATCTCATATCCATAAAGCCATCTGGGTGGAGTATGACAATATGCAATTACCTTTGTATTTTTACCTACCTTAAAACCTCTTGTTATGTACCAACTACATGAAGTTATAACCAAATCGTAATCCGAAAAATCAAAAGAACCCCAAATAATAGGCGCGAGAAATCTTAAAGGACTATATAATCTCCAAATTTTAAGAAGTGGTGCAAGCCAACTTTCAACTATTTTGACATTTTTACGACCATTGGTCGTGCATAATTCTTTATCTGCAGTTGAATTCCTTACTCTAAAAGCGGTATAAATTGGAGCAGATGGATACATATCAGAAAGAGTTTTTAAAACCCTCTCTGCCCCACCAAATTCCTTTATATAATCATGTACAATTGCAATTTTCATATAAATAAATTCCCCTGTTTCTCTTTTTCTAATCGCTCGCCCAATGCTTTTATTCTAGCAGTTAAAGTTTTGAAACCATATTCTTCAAATAATTTCAAAACATTATCAGAAATCAAATCCCATTTATCAGAACCCTCTATCTCAATTTTGATTGGTACATCACGAACTATTGTTGCCAGTTTATATGATAAATATGCAGATTTTTTTCCCTCTAATAGTTTAGCTTTTAATCTTTCAGGTAGTTCACTCATATGTTCATATATATTATCTAAGGTCGTATACTTGGTTAAAAGGTTAGTTGCCGTTTTAGGGCCTATACCACTAATTCCAAAATAATTATCGGACGGATCACCAACTAACGCTTTATAATCTGGGATATAATCTGGAAGTACTCCTAATCTTTCAACTGTTTCTTTTTCCTTAAAAACTTTACCATTTGCAAGTCCTCCTATTGGCATGAAGAGTTTGATATCTCTATTATCGTCTACTAATTGAAGTATATCTCTATCACCCGTTACTATTATTGTTTCCATATTTGTTGTGGATGCAATAGTTCCAATGACATCATCGGCTTCATATCCACTCTTTGAATAAACAGGTATGCTTACAGATTCTAAAAAATCACGAGCTTTTTGAAATTGTGAAATTAGATTATGATCAGTTTCAGGTCTTTGAGATTGATATGTGGCAAGTAAATCTTGTCTAAAGGTTCGCTCCTTCTCATCAAAACAAAAAATAATATGTGTTGGTTTAAGGTTTTCTACAATATTAATTAAGATTGAAATAAGACCATAGACAGCATTTATAGCTTCTCCATCTTTAGTCGTTAAAGGTGGAATTGCATGAAATGCACGATGCATAATAGCATTCCCATCAAAAATTACTAATTTGCTTTGCTTATGCATTGACATACTTATGAAGAACTGACGAAGCAAGTGTTTGGTATGGAATCCCTTCATCAATTGCCTTATTTTTAAGTTTACTGAGAGTCTTTTCTGAAACTCTTAAATTAATATTTCTTGCTTTATTTAATGTATTACGGGCTATTTCTTGATATCTACCGAGCTCCGCTCGTAAATTTCTGACACTTTTCCACTCACCAGCTTCAACTTCTTTTAAAAGCTGTTTTTCTTCCTTATCTAATTTGTAATTTTTAATATTCATATTTAATAGTAAAGATATTTTTTGGTCATTTTATGACTAGGAATTATCGTTTTCAAAAAAACTTTTTCTTTATCTTCAACAAATGGGACCAGATAAACATAATTTTCTTTAACTAGTACAAACATTTTTTGATTCGGATACTTAAGTTTATTAGGATGTTCAATGACATCAATAACGCTCCCATTTTCATATCCATTCTGTACATCCTCAAAACTTATACCACGTTGCATTTTTAATAATTTATTTTTATCTTTATTCCAGTCAAAGTACTTCACAGTTAATAATATGACAATGTATACTCTTTGTCAATATGGTATTATAAAATATGAAGAAAGAAAAGGTAATTAAATACTTATTAATTATTGCTTCGATTTTAATAAGTGGTGTTATTATTTATTTTAGAAATGATTTAGCTAAACTTCAGGGATATGGAATACTTGGAATACTTTTAATTAGTATATTGGGTAATGCCACAGTTGTAATTCCAGCTCCAGTAATACTCACCGCTTTTATTGGTGGGTCAGTCTACAACCCCGTTCTTGTGGGTCTTGTAGTAGCAATTGGCGCAACTATTGGTGAATTAACAGGCTTTATGGCAGGTATTGGTGGTCAAGTAGCTATAACAAACCACAAACACTTTAAAAAAGTTGAGGGGTGGATGATGAAATCAGGATTTTTAACTATTTTTGTACTTGCTACAATCCCTAATCCTTTATTCGATCTAGCTGGAATTTTTTCAGGAGCAACAAATTATCCAATCAAAAAATTTCTTTTAGCAACATTTTTAGGCAAATCAATTAAATTTTTAACAGTTGCCTTACTTGGAAATAGCTTTTTCTAATATCAAACTATGTTCTCCATTTTGTTTTTTACCTACAATTTTTTCAAATAACTCTTTATCAATTGTTTCTGTTTTTAGAAGTTCTTTTGCAACTTCATCAAGTTTTGCTTTATGTTTTCTAATTAATTTCTCTGCCATCTTTAATCCATTGTCCATGATCTTTCTAACTTCTATGTCTATTTTTTCCTGTGTTGCTGGTGCAACAGCATTTTCTTGATAAAATTCAGTTTGCCCAAATTCTCCAGCAGCAGTGTCTGGTCCATAATTTACTGGTCCCATAGGGCTCATTCCCCATTCAACAACCATAGCTCTTGCGATTCTTGTAGCTACTGCAATATCATTACTTGCTCCACTTGTCATTTCATTAAACATAAATTGTTCTGCTGCTCTTCCACCCAACATCGCAGTTATTTGATCCAAAAGTCTTGTTTTTGTATCATGCGTTCTATCCCCAGATGGTGGAATTAAAGTATGTCCCAAACTCATACCACGAGCAACAATTGATATTCTATGTACAGGATCCATACCTTTTGTATAATGGGTTACAATTGCATGTCCTGCTTCATGGTACGCAGTAATCTTTTTATCTTCCATACTTTGAAGTCTCTTTTTGGCAGGCCCTAGTTTTACTTTAGTTGCAGCTTCCTCAACATCTAACATATCTATTTCTGCCTTTTCTCCTCTTCCTGCTTGAATTGCAGCTTCATTTAACATGTTTTCCAAATCAGCTCCAGAAAATCCTACAGTTCTTTCTGCAATTTTTTCCCAATTAATTTTTTTGCCAAATTTTTTGCCCTTAGCATGAATTTTCATAATTTCCCCCCTACCTTCTTTGTCAGGCATATCAAGAGTTACACGTCTATCAAATCTACCGGGTCTTAATAGTGCAGGGTCTAATAAATCTCCTCTATTGGTTGCGGCAAGAACCATAACAGATTCATTAGGATTAAAACCATCCATTTCAACCAAAATTTGATTTAAGGTTTGCTCTCTTTCATCATGCCCTCCAACAAGTCCACTTCTTCCCCTTTGACGTCCGATGGCATCTATTTCATCTATAAAAATAATTGATGGCGCTTGAGCCTTGGCTTGTGAAAAGAGGTCACGAACCCTGGACGCTCCAATTCCGACTAACATTTCCATAAACTCAGATCCTGCCATTGAGAAAAATGGGACATTAGCCTCGCCGGCGACAGCTTTTGCAAGCAAAGTTTTTCCAACACCTGAGGGACCAAATAAAAGTACACCTTTGGGAGTTCTAGCTCCAATTTTTTTGAATTTTTCAGGATTTTTAAGAAAATCTACTACTTCTATAAGCTCTTTTTTGGCTTCATCAACTCCTGCAACATCTGAAAATTTTGTATCTTGTTTGCCTTTGGCAAAAATTTTAGCTTTACTTTTCCCAAATGAGAAAATATCTTGTGCTCCCCTTGTCTGAGATTTCATCATGTAAAAAAACAATCCTCCAAAAATAATAATAGGCAAAACAACACTAAAAATTTCTGACATAGCTTTAATTAATGTTTGGTCTATGATTGCAAAATTTAATTTAGTAGGATCTATATCTGCTTTTTCTAGAAGATCTGTAAAACTTTCACCTTCTTCTTTAATCGCTGTTTTAACTCCTCCTTCTTTATATGTTAGAAGGATATTATCTTTTTCAATCGCGACTTTTTCTATTTTTTGATCCTTAATATCATTTAAGGCTTGAGAAAGATCAACTTTAGAATCAACCGGAACTCCAATTCCTAAAAGGGATAATATTGGAGGAAGAAAAAAAAGAACAAGTAAAATTCCAAATACAACAGTCCAAATGTTTACTTTAAATTTAACTGTTACCTGTTTTTTGACTGGTTTTTTCT
>JAUYMM010000053.1 GCA_030699485.1 Candidatus Woesebacteria bacterium
GATTCCAGAAAAAAAGCAATATGACCAATGATCTTTTAACTCAGATTATTAAAACGAAGAAAGAATTAAAAAATTTACCGGTAGTTGCAAATGTTGATTTTGGTCACACTGATCCAAAAATAACTATTCCAATCGGAGGAAACGTAAAGATGCAAACATCATCAGAAAATACGTTTATAGAATTTACGGAACATTAAGTACATTTTATACTTTCCCATCTGTCTCGCTTAAGCCGATCAATTGCTTATAATTTAATCCGACGTATAACTTTGCTATAAATAAACATATAAAAAACAAAAAATGTTAGGGAAAATATGAACATGGAAAAATACAAAAAGGATCTGGAAACAGAATTTTCTGAAAAAAAGAGCGAGACATATCAATTTATTCCCATTATTTCGGGAGGAACAGCCTTATATTTTTTGCAACAGACTATTGTTATCCTTAGATAAATTCATAGTTGCAATTATTGCCATTTTGATGGTCTTTAGTATTTCTGCTTTTCTTTTTTGGTCATTAAAAAGAGCAGAGCAAGACAAAGATAAGTATTTATTAAGTACTGTTGGGAAAATTATAGAGGATGTGTTTAAGCATTATGGAGTGGAAATGGCAAAGAAAGACCCTGCTTCCACCGCACAACAGATGAATCTCATTATGCAAACAATAGTCGATCTTGTTGCAGGCTTAAGAGAACTAATGCGAAAAAGCTATACTAAAAAATAAATACGAATGGGATATTATCACAACTCTCAAAATTTAGATTCACGAATTGTCCAATTGTTGGAAAAAATTACTATTGATGGAGTAAGGGTTATTGACAATTTTTGGCAAAATCTGATAATTCAAGGATCAGGGTCATTTTTAGGAGCTTTTTTTGCATTCTTATTTGGTGGATTAGCATTCTATATTAAAAAAAACTAGAGACAGATTCTTTATTCATCAAAAAGCAGTAATTGAATTGGAATACTTACTATGTGAGCATTACGACTTAAATCTAAGAAATAAAAATCAAATTACTAACTCTATAGCTATTCTTAAAAAGAAAAACCATATCACCTATAATAGATTTTACTTACTCAGGAATCCATCAGGATTAGATTTAAAGCTTGGCGATCTAGATGTAATTAATCCTTATGCTACTTATTTGCAGTCTCTAGATAGGGTAAATTCCAGCGTTGAAACTTTAAATCGAATTTTTGACATATGGACACAAATGTTATTGCTAAGGCAACATCCATCACAAGAAGAGATTGATAATGTAACAGCTCAAATGGAGGAACTCCTTAAAATCCTAAATGAGTTTGATTCAGAAATAGAAGATTTATTGGCGTTAATTAGAGTATATATTAAAAGATTAAAAAATCGAAAAGCAAGGGGGTTAAATTATTACAAATTAAATGGTTATAAGAAAATAACTGAGCAGGAGAAAAACATAGAAAAGAAAAAAATGGATGATGAAATTAAAGAAAACGCTGGAGAACGAAAAAGAAAAGAAGATTCCTGATAAAAACATATGAATACCCATTTGTAAAACTTCCGAAACCAGCTATAGTAAAACCGTACTTAAATTTGAAAAATTTTTGCGTCAAGCTGAGCTTGGTGATCCCGCTAGTACCTTACACAGACTGCGGGAATTCTCCGACAAATTCTTGTCTATGAGTAGTTTACCAGATTTAATATGGTGGTTGTACCCCGAATTAGCCTCGACAATGCCGGAGATCGTAAAATAAGCCAATTCTTGTCTATATTTATTTTCTCTTGACCGTAGTATGTTAGCAGTTTTCCTTGCATAGTTATGCATATTAGAAGTAAAAGGCAGTACTGAGTTGGATATCTTTATTCCGTATATCTTGTATCTTTTCTGATTGCACATGTACTCTACTTTTAACTTCGATAAACTTTCTTTCAGTTTTAGTCATTGACATCCATTTTTAATTATGATACTTTTGATTAGATCTGATTAAGAAAGATTATATATGTATCAACGATAGTCAAATATATGCAAGATAATCTATACAGTATCAAGCAGACTGCAAAAAAGTTAAACGTTTCTACCTCTACAATTAGACGGCAAATCAGTAAGGGGTTATTGAAAACTGTAAGAATTGGCAATAGCATCAGAATACCCGAAGAAGAAGTCGGGAAGTATTTGAAAATACCAGGGGGCGATGACAGTACGGTCAAAATTTCCAAAGAAACGGCTCCAGTTAAACCCCAAGTAAAAAATTTAAAAAGCCTAACGATCTCAAGCTCAAAGCATGTTAAATATATAATACCAGGCTTAAGTTCAATCGAAGCAGAAACCCTTGAAGCCCTTTTGGGAGATGCAATTGAAGCCGAAGAAATATTTTCATTTTTACAGGATGAAAATTATGAAAAGCTTCATAGAATGCTTAGCAAAATTGTTAAAGAAAACAACCTATCCATTAAACAGAATTTAATTCTTTTGTTTATAGAAGAAGGAATATACAATTTGCAGACTAAAAAACAATTATTGCTGGATTTGATCCATAACGAAAATGCACTAGTTTTGTTACCGCTTCCCCCTCACCTATTTTTTAATTTCTTAGAATTCCTTCGTGAAGGTCAGATTATTAATACGGATCAAATTGTACCGCCGCATCTGGAAGAGTTTAAGGAATTAATCATTGATATTGATATTATAGACCCCATAAAATTGCACGAAAAATTTCAAAAGGCTGAAATAATTATTATAGATGGAATGAAAACTAAGGGGGGCATGATGATTCGTAGAAACGTGGCTAATTTAATAGCTCAATATATAAATAATATCAAAAAAATTTACTTTCATAACATACCGCGCCTACCTAAAGATCAAAACTTCGCCCTAATTAACGATAAAAATTTCCTGGCCAAGATAGTAGATTTGTAAATGAGTATAGAAACAATACTTTTAATTGTAGTCATCTTGTTAGGTTTTGGTCTGATGACTGCTAGAAAGCTCTCGCAGGAAGTAGCTGTACCCCTTGTCGCATTTATTGCAATTATGTTAGCAGGTCCAGATGAAGGTTTACGCAGTTTAGAAGGGGGTTTTAAAGAATTTGCTAGAGTAGGTCTTTTATTTACAGCAATTGCAATTCCTGCTCATATATTGCAAGAAAGTAATTTATTCAACCTTTTAGGAACCAGGATAGGAGCGATGATTGGCTCTTTAAATTTAAAATTCAAAACAGACATAGTTCTTTTGGTATCTTTTATTTCTGTTTTTGCAACTTATATTATGGCTGCTTTATTTCATAACGTAACAAGCATACTAATAAACTCCTATATAATTTACGTTTTAGCAAAAGCATATAAACTACCTGCTGTATTTATACTTTCCGCCGCTTTAATTGCATCTAATTTAGGAGGGTTTAGTACCAGATGGGGAGATACACCCAACATAGTAGAAGCACAGGTATGGGGTTTGAAACATGTTGATTTTTTTAGAGAAATACTACCAGTAAATCTACTGCTCGTTTTTATACTCGCGTTTGTAGCTTATTTCCTAACAAAAAGAATGGTTGGTAATAATCATGACGTATCTAGAATTAAACTAGCTCATTCGATGATCAAATTTAAAACTGAAGGCAGATTTATGTCGGTAGATAACAGGTTAGTTTTTTTTGGAATTCTTTCATTGGCAATAGCTATCATGGGACCACTCTTTTTTCAATCATATGAAGTCCCGCTTTCTGCTTTTGCAATTATAGTTGCTTTAGTAGGAACTCCTAACAATCATCGGACGCAAAGCCTTTATGCCTTGGGGATTGAAACATATTTTACTCTAATTTCTCTTTTTGTTTTGGCTCAAGTGTTTGGACATTCCAACATAGGAATTTTTAAATACATTGAAAATTTCCTACAGACAAATACCAACAATATCTATCCTGTATTAATTATTTCTTATCTGGGGACTCTAGCTACTGGCGCGGCGTCATGGGCAGCAGCTGTGTCTCCTTCTATATTCCAAATCTTCCCTTCACATTTAGGTGCTTGGGCGTTGGGGGCTGGAATAGCTGCCGGTTCATCAAGCCTTATAACTGCTGCATCAGCTGGGGTTATTCTTGCTCATCAAACCTCAACATATGAAAAAGATTCGAGGGTTGATTTTGCTACTTATATTAAGTTTGGTATTCCTTTTAGCTTGTTTATGCTCTTAATTTATGCTATAATTCTGCCATTGTACATGAAGCTATTTTAATATGCTAAATTTTATTACAAAGGAGGTGATTTATAGTGGCTAACGAAATATCTAACAAACCAGAGAAAAAACCTAAGTTGCCGTTTCCACCTCCTCCGAAACCGCATGATGTCCCACCGCATATCTTGAAAGAGATATTTGATTTGAAAGAAAAAGTAGGACGGTTGGAAGGCAAAATGGAAGTTCTATTGAGCTTAAAGTCTAAGTAGATAATTGCAGAAGTTCATATGAACTATAGCTCTGTTGAAAGGAGGTGAATATATATGGTAGAAAAACAAGAACATCCTGTTCCACCTGAGCTTGGATCCGAACATCCAAGGCCACCTGTCCCCGGTGAACATTCGGAGCATCCAAGACCTCATGGTCTAAGACCAGGTGATCCATTGCCTCATGAATTGGGGCATCGCCCACCTGAACCACATGATCCAAGAGGTCCAAGGCCACCAGAGCCAGGAGAAGCAAGGAGAGAGGTCGAACTGAGACCAATCGCGGAAGACTTAATTACTGCTTTAGAGTCTGAGGATCGTGAGCTCAAGCTAAAAGCCGTAGTTGGCGTATTGAGTCGATTTGAACTCAAAAGACCGCCTGTTGAACCAAGACCTGAACATCCAAGGCCACCGGTTTCTGGTGAACACCCAGAACCGCCTAGACCTCCACACCCGAAACCTTAGCTTAACTAGTTAAGGTTATTGAGGTAAGGTCTGAAACCCCTACCCACTTTTGATAATGGGTAGGGGTTGTTATTTCCTAAAACATCTAGAAGAAGCTTCTTAAGTCTTTTCATTCTGATAATCTTTTTCTGCTTAAACCATTAAGGTTGTCCTTATTGTTAAAAATTAAGGAGGTGAATATCTGCTATGTTACCTTTAGATGTAGTAAGGAAATACTATCCTAATTTACCTGATGAGGAATTAAAGAAGATACAAGTGTTTGTTTATGAATTGTGTTGTGGATTAATGCAGTATTTTTATGGGAATGATTGGGAAGAGGATAGTGATGGATTGGAATTGGAAAATGAAGAAGATTGATGTAGCAACCTAAACGTGAGTTCGAATCCCGCTCGGGTTCTAGGTTATAGGATTAAATTTGAAGAATTTTCCACAATCTTTCGAGGCTAAAAGCCTCTAAAAACACAAATATCATTGTGTGAGCGTTTACGAACAAATCCGCACCTCTTTTTTATTAAAGAGGTAGTCGCTTCCGCTCCTACTATTTTATTTGCTCGGCCTTCGCAGGCCTCGCTCTTTTGTATTTTTTGCGATTGGACGACGACGTTGCGCGCAATTTTTATTTCGTAAAATAAACTCCAGTTGTATTATATGGTTTTTT
>JAUYMM010000057.1 GCA_030699485.1 Candidatus Woesebacteria bacterium
GCTACAGTAAAGCTCCACGGGGTCTTTTTGTCCAAGTGGGATTAGGCCGCGTCTTCACAGCCAACGCAATTTCGCCGAGTGAATCCTCAAGACAGTTGCTAACTCGTGACGCCTTTCGTGCGGGCCAGAACTTACCTGGCACAGAACTGTTACTTTTGATGACTCCGATTAAATCGGAGTGGCTAAATATTTCTATTTAACTCTCTATATCGCTACAGAGCTCAGACTATATCTTCTCCAGTAAACTGGAGCTTGGCGTGTAGTCGTTGAGGAACCGTTTCAATCTTTCCATTCGAAATATCATTTTTGGAAGTTTTGAAGGATATTCCTTCAAAAACATATCTATAGCTTTCAAAACTTCAATTTTGCTTCCTATTTCATAATGAATCATTTTTTCCTTGGGTCTATCGTGAATATTTCCAAATCCTATAAAAGATTTAAATAATTCAATAACTTTTTTATCCTTCATCGCAACTGCGAAAAAGGGTTGACCTTTAGATCCATTCTTCTTCATTCCAACTGATCCTTCAGCATCAAACACTCCGGCTAAATAATAGCCAATAGCATCTTTTGCAAAATTAGTCTTTGGAATATTATGAAAAGGAATTGCAGAAGTCTTAAGTTTTTTAAACTTACTTCTAATCTCTTCCAAAAGAGATTCCTCTCTTTTTGTTCTTCTGTATGTCTTTCTATTTTCTAAAACTGTAAGCGCATTAGACAAAAGTCTAAGCCTGCTGAAAAATAAATCTCCAGCAATTGGTTTATATTTTGAAAAAAACTTAAAAGCATGTTTCACTTTTCGTTTTCCACGAATATATAAATTATATCCGCCTTTTATGCTTGAAATTACGCCTTCGTTATCAGCTATGATTTTATTCATTTCCTCTAAAAGAGGTTTGTACTGGTTACTAATAGTAATATCGGGCATATAGTAAACTCCACCATTCTTACTTTTTTTATTTGAAAGTTTTAACAAAGAACATGACATTTCACCTGCACAGAAACCTGTGTAGTAAAAATTTGACAACGTTTCCTGCTGATTGTCCGCACTGGATGCATTTTCAGTTGGCATTAAATTAATAATACCACTAGCACCAGATTCTTTCCTTTTTCAGGACGGAGGTTCCAGCATATGGCCAAGATCGCATTACCATATGATAATGCCCCCTAAACCGAGGAACTTCGCTCATTAATCTTCGCATCAATGTGAATGTTATGAAAAACATCAACATATGATGTTATAAATATTATTTTAATTTGTAAGTTAATAATATTTCTGCATATCGCTATGCAGTTGGGACTATATCTTCTCCGATTAAATCGGAGTTCGGCGTGTAGTCTCTGGGGATTTTCTAAATAAGCGGAGCTTGTTGCTTCGCAATAAAATAGAATCTTTCCTGCTGATTGACTCCACTGAAAAATTATTACTATTTTCATAGTATTTTCAGATACAGAGTTGTTCCAGCATATAGCCAAATTTTACTAAAGCAGCTGTTAAGTTACCTTAGAACAGTTCATATGTTACAAAAGCAAAGCTTTTGCCAAGCTTCGCTTATTTGCTACGATTATATGAATTTACGTAGTCTCATAGTCGCCCATGAGATCGGACTATATCTTTACCAAATTGTTAGCACAAATTCAGTAGTCGACGTATAGTCTCTGAGGATTTCTTTTTATTTAAAAAGATCTTTCCTGCTGATTGACTCCACTGAACAGATTTTCACCTTTCGGTACTGTCAGATACTTGAGTGTTTCCAGCATATAGTCAACTTTATTATAGTAACTACAACTGCGTCTATAGTTACTGCTGTCGTTTCACCGGAGCTTTGGTTCAGAGCAAGTACAATAAATTGCACCACCCCTCCCTTTAACCTACCGGCACTGGACAGGCGTCAGCCTGTATACTTAATCTTTCGATTTTGCACAGACCTGTGTTTTTGATAAACAGTCGGTCAGCAAACTTTAGGTGCCTCCCATCCTATTACGAATAGGAAACCCATCTCCCGAAGTTACGGGTAGTTTTTTTGCCGAGTTCCTTAAGGATCCTTCTCTCGATCGCCTTACAGTGCTACTGCAACCCACCTGTGTCGGTTTGCGGTACGGCTAATTATGATTCTAGTTACGAATGTTTTCTTGCAAACTGAAATGGATACAATTCCCCACCTCACGGCAGAGTTTACATCGTTGCTCAGGTAAAAACGTTCTGGTAGATTTTCTAGTCAAAACTGCTTTACAACTTATACCCCCCATCAACTGGAGGCTGTAATATTCCTGTTCGGTTATCCTTAACCGTATCCCATCTTGCGATGAAAAACGAATCATAAAAAATAGTTGAATTTTAACAACTTGTCCTTCGGCTACGCCAGTAAACTGACCTCACCTTAGGTACCGATTAACCCGTCGTGGACGAACCTAGCGACGGAAACCTTGGGTATTCGGCGGACGGGATTCTCACCCGTCTTGTGCGCTACTCATGCCTGCATTCTCACTCCCATGCGCTCCAACAAACCTTACAGTTCATCTTCACTGCACATGGGACGCTCCCCTACCACTTGTACTTCGATTGCTCTCAGTACAAATTTCTAGCTTCGGCACCATTTTTAATCCTCGATAAATCTTGGGCGCTCCCTCTCGATCGACTAGTGAGCTGTTACGCTATCTTTAAAGGATGGCTGCTTCTGAGCCAACCTCCTAGCTGTTTAAGAGAGAAAACTTCCTTTAAAACTTAAAATGGATTTAGAGGCCTTAGCTGAAAATCTGGGATGTTTCCCTTTTGCCATATCAGCTTAGCCCGATATGACTGTCTACCATGCTTTATTTTATCAGTATTCTGAGTTTGGTTGGGTCAACTCGATTACTCTTGATGACTCATCCAGTAGCTTTACCCCTGATAAACATCCATGGCGCGGTCCCTAAAGACCTTTCGGGGAGAACCAGCTATCTCCGAGTTCGGTTGGTATTTTGCCACTAACCACAAGTCATCCCATGTTATTGCAACAACAACGGGTTCGGGCCTCCACTGAATTTTCATTCAGCTTCACCCTGCTCAAGGTTAGATCACTCGGTTTCGGGTCTCCTGGTTACTGTTATTTTTCGCACTTTCATACTTGCTTTCGCTATGCCTCAACGGTAATACCGTCATAGACAACAGTAAGCAAGAACTCGCAGGCTCATTCTTCAATAGGCACGAGATCATACCACTTCGCCTTGCGGCTACGCAGCACTCTCTCGGTTTGTCCGCAGATAGTTTCAGTTTCTATTTCATTGGGTGTCTCACCCTTCTTTTCACCTTTCCCTCACGGTACTAGTTCACTATCGGTTCGTATCTTTATTTAGACTTGGAGGATGGTTCCCCCGGATTCACACAAAGTATGTACTTCATGCTACTTGGGAATTCCCTAGAGTTATTTTAAATTTTGCATACGAGATTTTCACTCTCTATGATCAACCATTCCAGATTGTTCTGCTATCAAAAATAATCCCATATTGGGCTCCCGCAACCCCTCATTCATGCGAACATGAACAAGGTTTAGTCTGTTACGCTTTCGCTCGCCGCTACTAACGTAATCTCGTTTGATTTATATTCCTCAGCTTACTTAGATGTTTCAGTTCAGCTGGTTCCCCCATTCACAGATATAAATTAAATAAATTTAATAATTTTTCTGTGAAGTCTCTGCCAAAGGCAGAGGGATTGCTCCATTCGGACACCGACGGATCAAAACTTCGTAGCAGTTCCCCGTCGACTATCGTGGCTATGTACGTCCTTCTTCGGAAGATACGACCAAGGCATCCACTATCTGCGTTAATGTAAAAACCTTACAACACTGCATCCAATGCAGTGTCTAATTAACGGCCTTATTTCTAATCACTCTATATAACCGGACAAAGGGTTATATAGACACTTGCCACACTTTTGTGTGGCCTTATTATCCTTCAGTTGTCAAAGTACAAACTAGTCAATAATACTTAGTATTAAATACTTAGAAAACTAAGTACTCTGTACTCTGCACTACGTACTACTCCGAGTGGACCGTGGGAGATTCGACACCGATTATATCGGTGGTTACTCTCTTCCGACTCTTCATTGCAAAGTGTGGACCCAGAGGGGCTCGAACCCTCCACCTCATCATTGCAAATGATGTGTTCAACCCGGTAAACTTTGGGCCCTAGATTTAAATGTCAAAAAAAACCGGCTCTAAAAGAGTCGGGTAACTACAAAGTTAAAAACTATTATTATCTATAACCACGCAAAAATGCGCTTTGGTTTAAAAAGTAATTTTGTTTTTTCATTAAGTATTCCGAACTCTGGTGTGTATTATATGGCAAGTTCCCTATCTGGTCAAGAGTGGGTTTTTTGCGTACACTGTCGGAAACTATTTAATTCCCGAAGTAAGTGCCGACACTGGAAGAATTACTGAAAAAAGAATTGCTAGGAATGAAATTAAAAAATATGAACCATAGGCAATATCAGTAATATTTTTTGTCAGCTTCGAATCGATAGTCACCATTTCATCTTCTTGTTGTTTTAATTTTTTAATTTTTTCTCCATCGAGTGAGTCAACACTAAGGAGTGCTACCAATAAAATTATTCCAATTACGATTGAGGCAAAAAGTATCGGAGGTGAATATGATGTTGATTGAATTCCAATCTCATTAGACAAACTCATTAATTTTGGGAGAACAAAAAAAGATATTATAAGTTGAGCTATTATCATTCCACCAATTCCAATACAGTAACCAATTTTTGCACCCTTTCTTCTTTTTGCTAGATAATCATCAATCTCTCTCTTTTTTACATAAAAAGGATATTGTTGTACCGGAACCATAATAGGTATTACTGACATATTAATATTATACTAGTTTTTTTAAACTAATTCCAATCGACTGTTTTAATGATAAACAAGTTTGCCACTTCGTGGTAAACAAGCTTGTAGTTTTGTGATAAACTAACCACTAGATTTTTGAAAATTGGGTGCGTGGCTCAGTGGTAGAGCGCGTTCCTGATAAGAACGAGGTCCATGGTTCGATCCCATGCGCACCCACCAATTTGAAAAATTTACTTCACTGCATCGGCTAGAAGTTCCACTCCCATTTTCTTAAAATCTTCGTCAAATGAAAATATATATTTAATTTTATTTCTTTTCATTGCAATTACACTTGAACAATCTATAAATGAAATATTTTTAGATTTTACTTTTGCAAAAAATTTTCTTGTTTCTGCGTGAATCGATTCATCAATAAAAATTTCCTTCGCATAAGTTTTTAGTTCTTTCAAAAATTCCATAGCTTCATCTTTTCCAAGCTTTCTTGAAATTACAGTTAATGACTCTGCGATGATATCTGATGAAGTAAATAATGAAGTTTTTTGTTCAATTAATATTTTTAAAAGTTTTAGAGCTTTTTCATGTGTTGAATCAGTATCATCTTTTAAGGCGACAAAAACATTTGTGTCAATAAAAACCTTAGAAATCATATGCATATTTATCATATTCAGAATTGCCTGGTCCACTTACAGGTTTACTTGCCCATTTCATAAGCGCTTCAGCCTGAGATAAAGCTATTTTTTTATGTTTTTTAATTTTTACTTTTTCTAACTTAATATTTTCAAAAATCATTTCTCTCACTTTTTCAGACATAGAAGCATTATAGAAAGCTGCGATTTCTTGCAGTTCTTGCTTTATGGTATCGTCCAGCATTAATTGTGTTCTAACTAACATACACAATACTATTACACAACTTTATATTTTTGTCAATACACTATTCAACATCGGCTCTTTAGCTGTATAATAAAACCATGTCCAAGTTAGTTACAATTTCTTTAAAACTTCCTCGCAATATTGAGGTGACTCCTGAGGCTGCAAAAACCTTCCTTTCAACACTCACTTCTATTAACAATATCTCCTCTTTTCAAAAGTTGTTTGGTGCAAAAACTGATGCTTTGTCTCTTGAAATAGTAACTATTAATCAACAAATCCAGTTCCTGGTAACAGCCGATCATGATTTAATTCAATTTATTCAAACACAACTACAAAGTAATTACCCACTCGTCATTATGCAAAAAATTAATGATCCGTTGGAAATGGATGGAGTAAGTAACCAGTTTCACTGTAAAAGTTTAAAACTTAAAAATGGTTCATATTACCCCATTGCAACATATGACAAATTTACAGACATTGATCCAATGGCTTCCATCCTTTCAGTTTTGTCAAAATCTGAAAGTAATGAGGTATCAATGGTGCAATTAGCACTTGAGGCAACTGGTTCAAATTGGCAAAGCAAAGGCGCCTCATATGCTGATTTTGGAACAAAAAATGAAGATGGAACTTATTCCCCAAGGTCGGATAAAAATATAATAGTTGAGAAGATTTCTTACCCAGGCTTTAAGGCTTCAATACGTGTTGCCTCAACATCAAATAAAACCCTAAACGAACTTTATTCTTCTTTTAATGTATATGCCAGGTCAGATGGAAACAGTCTTGTTTTAAAAAAGACTGGCGTGTTTGGAAAATCAAAAATAGTTACTAATTTAATTGAAAGAAAAGTTGTTGGAAATGACATATTAAACATTATGGAACTTGCAACAATCTGGCATTTACCATCAGATAAAATAAAAACTGCTACAATTGCTTGGGGTACTTCTGTTCTTTCTGAACCACCAGAAAATCTTCCTAATGCAATCACTGCAACAGATGAAGATAAACAACATATTAATTTTTTTGCTAAAACTGTATTTAAAAACAGAGATACTATTTTTGGAATTAAAGACGTAGATAGAAGAAGGCACATTTGGTGCATTGGTAAAACTGGAACCGGAAAGTCAACTTGCCTAGAAAATATGGCAATTGATGATATGAAAAAAGATAGAGGGATTTGCTATATTGATCCGCATGGAGATGCTTGTGAAATACTACTTGATTATGTACCAAAAAAAAGAATAAATGATGTAATTTATTTTAATCCTGCTGATAGTCAATACCCTATTACTATTAACCCACTTGAGGTTAGAAATAAAGAGGAAGCAGAACTGGTTGTCTCTGGCTTAATGGCCATATTTACCAAAGTTTGGGCAAATGTCTGGTCTGCTAGGATGGAATATATTTTAAGAAATGCATTTTTGACTCTTGCTGAAGTTCCAGGATCAACATTGGCAGATGTCTTGTCTCTTATCTCAAACCAAGGATATCGTGCAAAAGTTGTGGAAAAATTGGCTGACAAAGCACTTGTTAATTTCTGGAGAGATGAATTTGATAAGATGCCACCCAATTTACAAAAAGAGGCAATAGCTCCAATTCAAAATAAAGTTGGTCAATTTGTCACTTCCCCAATGATAAGACGTGTTATAGGTAACGCTAAATCTACAATTGCTCTAGATGATGTGATGAATGATGGAAAAATAATCCTAGCTAATTTATCCCAAGGAAAATTGGGAGAAGATAATTCAGCACTACTTGGAGCAATGCTTATTACAAAACTTCAACTTGTTGCAATGCGTAGAGTAAATATTGATGAGGAAAAAAGACGAGATTTT
>JAUYMM010000037.1 GCA_030699485.1 Candidatus Woesebacteria bacterium
TTCAAAATAATAATTAAAAATATTTCTTGCAATTGGGCCTGCAACTTTTGATCCTTCTCCAGATTTTTCAACCATTACTGTTAACATTATTTCAGGATTTTCAAGTGGTGCAAAGACTGTAAACCATGCATGAGTTTTATCATCTTCATTTGTTTCTGCAGTTCCTGTCTTACATCCTACTTCAATACCATTATGTTTCTCACTAAAATCAAAAAAGGTAAATCCCGTTCCACCTGCAATGCATACTTTTTTCATTCCTTCTTTTACTAAATTAATATTTTCCTCTTTAATTTTTGTTTTTTGGCAATTTGTTTCTCCTACAATTTTAAGATTACAAAACTTACCACCATTAGCAATAACAAGATTTGCTCTATGAATTCCAACAGGAGTTAGGGCAAGATCTCCTTGTCCTATTGAAAAATGATATGTATTACCTAAAAACCATTTTTCTTTCTTTATCTTTTCTTTCCAATCGGGAGATGGGATAAGAGAAATTATTTCTCCTGGAATATCAATATCTGTTAATTTGGTTAAACCAAAATTTTTCATCCAATCTACTAAACTATTGATACCAACAGCTTCTCCTATTTTGTAAAAAAATGTATCAGTTGAACGAGCTAATGCTTTTGTTAAATCAATTTCCCCCTCTTTTCCGCCATACTGTGTAAAATACCAATTTGTATATGAAAAATTACCATAGATTGATTCAACAGTTACAATTCCAGTATCTGTATATTTATAGTTTTTATCTATTTTTCCTTCTTCTAAAGCTGCAATTGCAACAAGTGGTTTAAATATTGACCCAGGGTGATATAGACCTCCAATACTTCTGTTAAAAAGTGGCAATTCTGGATCATCTAAACTTTTAGGGATATCGTCTGGATCAAAAGATGGTGATGAAAAAAGAGCTAATACTTCACCATTTTTGTCTGTTGCAATAACAGCTCCACTTTTTCCAACCATTTCATTTGCGATAGTATTTTGCAAATTAAAATCTATATTTGTCCTAAGATCACTACCTGAAATTGGATATTTTATTCCCAAACTTCTTAATTTTTTCCCTTTACTATCAACTTCTATCAATTCTTCTCCATCAACACCTGTCAAATGACAATTGTAATATTCAGAAAGTCCACCACGGCCTACGATTTGCCCTAATTTATAAGCACCTTTTTCAATACATTTTGGGTCAATTTTACCAACTTCATTGGCATTAGTCTCAGCTAAATAACCAATTAAATGAGAAAAATTAGACCCACTTAAAACTTCACCACCACGAGCTAAAATTTTTCCTCTTGTAGCTTTAATCTTAATTCTCTCTATCCTGTTTCCTTCTGATAATTTTCTGTAATACTCCCCTTTGATTAGTTGCAGATCTATAAGTCTTCCTATCAAAACAAGGAAACCAAGCAATAAAACTCCCCTTAAAAACCAAGAAAGCCATGATTCATTATTTTTTGAACTAGCCAACGTTTGCATATGATAATAATAACAGATGGAAATTAAATATTGGGGTGTTCAGGGTGACCTAGTGGTTTTAAACCTGCCTTCATCCTTTCCCTTGCTAATGGTAAATCGTTTCGACCGGCAGCTATAGAGATTAGCTGTTTTAACGATGTTTGATCTTTTTCTTCAACAATTTTTTGATAAAGCTCTTTTAAATAAGCTTCTCTTTCTGTGTCAGAAACAATTCTAGCGTCTGCAACTGTCATATTTTCCACAATTTTAGTACTAATTACTTCTAAATGCAATTTTTTGAATCATTTTTTACCTAAACGGAAGAAGATTAAATAACCAGCAATTCCCATTAATGTGAATGTAATAATAGCTAATGGTATATTCATTTTATTTTACAAAATCTTTTCTAACCAAAAAATATATAGCAATTATCACAAAAAAACTAATAGCTCCTGCAAATAAATACGTGTTGGTAATTTTTTCTGGAGTAATCATTGTAATTATATCTTTCTAGTAAATAATAGCGAAAACCAAAAGAAAAATCCAGTCATTTCTACTACTTAATCCCTTTTGTAATTCTTATTTTGTTTAAAAGTGATTGGTCATCAAGTAATTTTCCACAACCTCTAACTACACAGGTTAATGGATCTTCTGCGATAAAAACAGGCATTTTAGTAGCATCGGCTACTGCTTTTTCTATTCCATGAATCATTGCCCCACCACCAGCTAAATAAATCCCTTTTTCTAAAATATCTGAAATTAATTCTGGTGGAGTTTCTTCTAACGTGTCCGACACGCCTGAAATAATCTCATGTATTATTGGTCCCAATGCCTCTCTTATTTCTCCATCAGTTAATTTAATAGACCTAGGAAGTCCATTTTCCAGATCTCTGCCTCTTACGACAAAAATCTTAGTTTTAGATGAATTGGCTTCGCCACCGAAGTCAACTGCTGATCCAATTGCAATTTTTACAGCTTCTGCAGATGATTGACCAAGAAGAAGTGAGTATTTTAATTTTACATAATTTATTATGGCTTCATCCATCTCATCTCCAGCAATACGTAGTGATCTACCTATCACAATCCCACCCAATGAAATTACGGCAATTTCAGAAGTTCCTCCCCCAATATCTACTATAAAATTCCCTTCAGGTGAAGAAACATCAAGCCCAGCTCCAATTGCAGCTGCCATCGGTTCTTCAATTAAATCTACTCTTCTTGCGCCTGCATCAATTGCAACGTCGGCCACAGCTCTTCTCTCAACCTCAGTAACACCTGATGGAATACCAACAATTACATGCGGTCTGGGTATACGTGGCATATTTCCACCAGTTTCATGAACTTTTTTGATATAGTGAGTAAGTATTGAAGAAGCTGCATCAAAATCAGCAATAACTCCATCTCTAAGAGGTCTAATTACCTCAATTGTAGAAGGTGCTCTTCCAATCATTTTTTTGGCTGGAAGCCCAATTGCCAAAATTTCTTTTGATTTTTTATTTCTTGCAACCGCTGAAGGTTCCCTGATTGCAACACCTTTACCTTTAATAAAAACTAAAGTATTTGAGGTGCCAAGGTCAATTCCAAGATCAGTCGAAAAAAAACCCAGGATTAAATTAATCGGATTTGGTATACTTTTAAATATCATCATGATGCCAGTACTTTTTAACATATTATTTTTAATCTTACCACTCGTCTTTTTTAAAAACACATCAGAACTTTTTGAATTCAATAAAGTTATAGTTCTTTATCTCTTTACAAGTTTGATTGTATCAGGATGGTTAATTGAGTCAATCAAACAAAGAAAATTCATCTTTCGCCCTACTAAATTAGATGTCCCCCTAGTCATCTATTTATCTATTTATTTAATTAGCACTTTATTTTCAATAGATCCTAGAACTTCATGGCTTGGCTATTATTCAAGATTTAATGGTGGACTTGTAACTCAGATTTGCTATGCACTTCTTTATTGGGCCTTTGTTAGTAACCTTAACCAAAAGCAGGCGCAGAAAGTTATAAGCTATATGCTATATGCCGTAGGCATAGCTGCATTACTAGCGATAGGAGAGAGATTTGGAATATTTGCAACTTGTGGAATGATGAATTTTGGTTTGAAAGAATCATGTTGGGTACAAGACGTTCAAGCAAGAGTTTTTAGTACACTGGGTCAACCCAACTGGCTGGCAGCCTTACTTGTTGCATTAATTCCTATTTCCTGGGTATATGCCATGAAACACAAAGCTTATGGCATTCTCTCAATTTTATTCTTCGTAACTCTTTTATTTACAAAGTCTCGTTCAGGTCTTTTAGCTTTTGCTGTTAGTGCAATTATATTTTGGGGATTCATGCTTAAAAGGCATGTAAAAGAATTCTTAATATTAAATATTATTTTTTTAATATTATTTTTTGTTTTTAATAAACCTAGTCCCTACCCCCTAGTCCCTGCCCAAGGCAATAGCCTTGAAACAGGTGGTACTGAGTCGGGAACAATTAGAAAATATGTTTGGCTTGGAGCATTGTCTGTTTTTAAACATTACCCAATTTTAGGAACTGGCCCTGAGACTTTTGCTTTTTCATATCCAATGTTTAAACCAGTAGGACACAATTTAACTTCAGAGTGGGATTTTATTTACAACAAAGCACATAATGAATTTTTAAATTATCTAGCAAATACGGGGATATTAGGATTTATATCCTATTTATCATTAATTACTTTTTCAATTATTATTATATCTAAATCAGGAAAATATGAGTATTTAGCAGGGTTTATAGCAATTCTTGTAACAAACTTTTTTGGCTTTTCAGTAGTTCCTGTTTCACTTCTTTTCTTTTTATTACCAGCAATTGCATTAGTAAGTAGTAGTGATTACAAAATCCATCTAGATAAAACTAAATTAAAATTATTTGAAAGACTTATGATTTATCTTGTATTAATTATTAATATTTATTTCTTATTTATTATTTATTATTATTGGAAAGCAGATATTTATTACAATTCCTCGCAATTTGAAAAGGCATTAAGTATTTCTCCAAATGAACCAAACTATATTTCAAAATTAGCCCTAACTGACACTAAGGTTGAAACAGCATCAAAAGCTCTAAAGTTGTCTCCCTATAATCAAAATGTAAGAAAAATATTAATTAGTAATTTAGTTAAAAATGCAGATACAGATCCCAATAATTTGAAACTTGCTGAAACTGTTATTAATAATGGTATTAAATTATCCCCAAACGATCCAAAACTTTATTATCAGCTTGGAATATTACAACTAAAAATTGCTAAGAATAATGAAGCAGTTGCCAATTTAGAAAAAGCCGTAGAATTAAAGACAAATTATAAAGAAGGACGATATGCACTGGGAATGACATATAAATCTTTAAATATGCCAGAGGAGGCAAAACAAGAATTTGAATATATTCTAAAAAATATAGATCCAGATGACGAATTAACCAAAAAAAATCTAGATGATATAATTCATTAATGGTGCAAAAAATAGTTCAGTCGGGTGATCCGATATTAAGACGTGTCAGTAGACCTATTGGGTCAATAGATCGAAAAACACAAAAGTTAATTCAGGACTTAAAAGATACTTTGTCTGTTCAAAAAGATCCTGAAGGTGTTGGTCTTGCCGCACCTCAAATTGGAAAAAATTTAAGAGCGTTTGCAGTTAACTTCAAAAATCTAAAAAGAATTGTTATTAATCCCGAAATAATATCAGTACTAAGTACTAAGAGAATGCATCACGATGTGGGCAAAGTACAAAGTACTAAGCGGAGTGAGATACTCGAGGGCTGTCTTTCACTTCCCCATTATTATGGTCCATTAAAAAGAGAGGCTTTAGTAAAAATTAAATACTTAGATGAAAATGGAAAAGAAATAATAGAAGAATTTAAGGATTTTGATGCTCAAATAATCTTGCACGAAATAGATCATTTAAATGGATTTTTATTTATAGATAGATTATTAGAACAAAAAAAGAAACTTTACAAACTTGATGAAAAAGATGAGTGGGAAGAGGTGGAGTTGTGAAAATAATTTTTTTTGGAACACCTGATTATGTAATTCCAATTTTGGATAAACTACACAAGTACCATGAAGTTGTGGCTGTTGTCACACAATCTCCTAAACCTGTAGGTAGAGATAAGATAATAACTTATTCTGCAGTAGATGCTTGGGCTTTTAAAAAACATATCATTCGTAATTTTGATTACACTAACTTGCCTAAGGCAAATATGGGAGTTTGTGCATCGTTTGGAATGATTATTCCACAAGTTATTCTTGATAAATTTAAATATGGAATAATTAATATTCATCCGTCACTTTTACCCGAATTTCGTGGCAGTTCACCAATACAAGCAACTATAATTGCAGGGTCAGACCCTGCAGTATCGATTATTAAAATGGATGAAAAGATGGATCATGGACCTGTATTAACACAGTTTAAAGAAGAA
>JAUYMM010000067.1 GCA_030699485.1 Candidatus Woesebacteria bacterium
ATTGCAACTAATGCAAAAAAGAATAGTTTATCTATTTTTGAGGTAATTGCGGATAATACCAATCCAAAAATAATTAATTTATTAAAGTTAATAAGCAGACACCTAGCGGTGATAAACAAGGAAACTGCAGGCTATATATTATATGAATATATTAACGAAGTCGGGATTTATAAAAAGATATTAGAAAACAGTGAAGACACAAAGGCTAAAAACATTGCAAAGTTTTTTGACAAAATTAAGTCATACGAAGAAGACCTGCCTGCGCAGGAAGGCAACAAAAATGCAGGAGTACTTGCAGTTGTTGATTATATTGATTTACTTACAGAAGTAGGAGAATCTCCAAGTGTTACTGATGGTGATTGGCAGGAAAATAATGCTGTTAATATTCTAACAGTTCATAGTTCTAAAGGGCTTGAGTTTCCTGTTGTATTTTTGGTAAATTTAGTAAGTGAAAGATTTCCAAGCAGAGAACGTCATGAACAAATACCA
Organism: Candidatus Woesebacteria bacterium; assembly: GCA_030699485.1. GTDB lineage: Bacteria > Patescibacteriota > Microgenomatia > UBA8517 > UBA8517 > JAUYMM01. The sequence goes on from JAUYMM010000067.1 coordinate 490, forward strand.
ATACCAGATAAATTAATCAAAGAGTTGCTTCCTAAAGGAGATTTTCATTTACAAGAAGAAAGAAGACTTTTCTATGTTGGAATGACAAGAGCAAAAGAAAGATTGTACTTTAGCGCCGCTAATTATTACGGAGATGGTAAAAGAGCAAAGAAAATATCATCGTTTGTCACCGAGTGCCTCAGTGAAAATCTTAATCACAAAATTCTACCGCTAAGCGGGTTACTTAATTCTAAAAAAATTACAAATCCAAATTATCAAAATCCAAAACAAAAACAATCAACCATTAACAATCAAGTATTATCCATTAATTATTTATCAGTATCACAGATTGAAACTTTTAAAACTTGTCCGATGCATTATAAATTGAAATATATTTATAAACTTCCTACACCATCGTCTGCATCAATTTCATTTGGAGTTTCAATTCATAATACATTAAAGGATTACTTTAATAAAAAAACAGATATTTTAGAACTATACAAAAAGAATTGGATTGAGGAGGGGTATTTAAATAAAAAACATAAACAAGAGTTTTTTGAAAAAGGTGAGGGATATTTATTAGGCTTTATAAAAAATGCGTATGATTCAAAAATAAAAACAATATCGCTTGAAGAAAAGTTCACATTAAAAATTAATAGTGATCTAAAAATAGGAGGAACGATTGATAGGGTAGATGAACTTGGCAAAGGAAGATATGAAATAATTGACTACAAAACAGGGACTAATATTCCTACACAAAAAGAAGTTGATAAAAATTTACAGCTATCAGTATATGCCATAGCCCTGTCTGAAATGTATAAAGTAGATCCTGAAAGGATAGTTTTATCACTCTACTGTTTAGATACTCAAGAAAAAATAACAACCAAAAGAACAAAAGAGGGTTTAGAAAAGTTAAAAAATGAAATATTAGAAATAAAAAAAGAAATAGAAGAAAGTGACTTTAAATGCAATAACGGCTTCTTTTGTCATGGAAAATGTGAATACTCAATGTTTTGTAAAAGTGAATAATTTATTGCATACTTAATTAGTGCTAACAAAGATTTTATCTGCTTCCCACTTTGGGTTAGAGCCAAACCTTATTGAGGTTGAGGTTAATGTTTTTAAAAAAGGGTTTCCAGGGTTTTCAATAATTGGCCTTCCAAACAAATCAATTGAAGAAGCAAAAGAAAGAGTAAAAACCGCTTTAATTAATTCAGATATAGAAATTCCTAATATAAAGATAGTTGTTAATCTTGCTCCAGCCGATATTCCCAAAGAAGGATCTTTATATGATTTACCGATTGCTATTGGAATACTTGCATCACTTGGAGAAGTAAAATTGCCTTTAGAAAAGTCTTTTTTTTATGGTGAACTTTCTCTTGATGGAGGACTTCGACACACAAAAGGAGTTTTTCTATTAGGTCTTGCTGCAAAAGCTCTTAAAATTAAAAATTTATTTGTACCTTTTGACTCTGCCAACGAAGCGGCCGTTTTATCTGGAATTAATGTTTATCCTGTTAAGTCATTGTTGGAATTAATTAGTCATTTAAATGGAATAAACTTAATATCAAAACTCCAAAAATCAAAAAATCAAAAACTCCAAGAAAATACAGAACAAATTGAATTTGATTTTAGTGAAATTATTGGTCAAGAATCTGCAAAAAGAGCAATGACTATTGCAGCAGCAGGTGGACACAACATATTTATGATGGGTTCTCCTGGCGCTGGAAAAACCATGTTAGCCCGTGCCACTGCAGGAATACTTCCTCCATTGAATGAAGAAGAAGCATTAGAGGTTACTAAGATTTATTCACTTTCAGGACTTATACCTGCGGGAGAAGGATTGGTTAGAACAAGACCATTTAGAACTGCACACCATACAACTTCCCGAATTGGTTTAATTGGGGGTGGAACAAATCCACACCCTGGAGAAATATCACTTTCTCATAACGGAGTTTTGTTTTTGGATGAATTTCCAGAATTTTCAAGATCAACACTTGAGGCTCTTCGTCAACCAATGGAAGATGGCGAAGTTTCAATTACAAGAATTGCAGGAAGTGTTAATTTTCCTGCAAATTTTATGTTGATTGCTGCGGCCAACCCATGCCCTTGTGGCTATTTAGGAGATCCAAAAAAAGAATGTAAATGTACACCTCGTATAATAATGAAATATCAAAGTAAACTTTCAGGACCATTAATGGATAGAATTGATCTTCATATCAATGTGCCAGCTGTAGACATAAACAAATTAATGTCTCAAGACTTAAAACTCGAAACACGAAATTCTAAATTAATTAGAGGAGAAGTGATAAAATCCAGACAAATTCAAAACAAACGTTTTAAGGGATTATCAGTCTATACGAATTCAAATATGAAAAATAAGCATATAAAAGAATTTGTAGATATCACCCCAGAAGCGCAGATGCTTTTAAAACAAGCAGTAAATACTTATAATTTATCAGCTAGGACATATTTTAGACTTATAAAAGTTAGTCAGACTATCGCTGATTTAGCAGAATCAAAGACAATTTTACCTAATCATGTAGCAGAATCTTTGCAATATCGAGTTAGAACTAATGACTAAACAATTAAATAAAACACTTGGAAAATTAGGAGAAGATAAGGCAGCAGATTTTTTAAGGAAGAAAGGATATCAAATATTAGAACAAAATAATTCTACAAAATGGGGAGAGTTGGATTTAATCGCGACAAAAAATGGTACCTTAATTTTTATTGAAGTTAAGTTAAAATCTACTGAGGATTATGGAACTCCAGAGGAAATGATTGGGAAAAATAAATTAGCGCAAGTTAGGAGAACTGCTGAAATGTATTTATTAAATAATCCAGACATGGCCAATAAATACGACCAATATCAAATAGACGCGGTATGTATAGTAGGCCCGTCTGGTGACGAGGTAAAGAGAATAACACACTATGAAAACCTTACATTTTAGGGGAGTCGATCCTTATAAAATTAACAAAAAATCAATTGCTATTGTTGGTAGCCGTAGAATGACTCGATATGGCAGGGAAGTAGTTGACAAATTTATATCAGATTTTGTGGCCAATGACGTAACAACAATTTCAGGTTTCATGTATGGAGTGGATACGGAAGTTCATCAAAAAACAGTCGATTATGGTGGAAAAACAATTGCAGTTTTTGGATGTGGCTTAGATGTAATCTATCCTCCTGAAAATGAAAAGTTATATTATCAAATAATCGAAAAAGGGGGATCAATAGTGTCTGAATATGAAGATTTAGCCAAACCTCACTTGTGGAAATTTCCACAAAGAAATAAAGTGGTCGTTAACCTATCCTCTCTGGGAGTTTTAGTAATTGAAGCGGGTGAAAACAGCGGATCTTTAGTTACTGCAAATTTGGCCAAAAAAGCTGGAAGAAATGTTTGGGCAATTCCTGGACCAATTAATTCATCAGTTTCGGTTGGATGTAATGAATTAATTAAAAATGGAGATGCGAAAATGGCAACAAGTGCGAGAGATATTATCAAAGTTAAACAATCCCACATTGCTAAAGCTACACAGAACAATCCAGAATTGCAAGGATTGGAAGAAAAAATTTATAGAGCGTTACAATTAGAACCTCTCGAAATTGATGAAATTGCAATGAAAATAGGAGAGAGTGTTGTCGAAATTGGGTCAACCTTATCAATTATGGGAATTAAAAGTCTAGTCACCGAAAGCGGTGGA
>JAUYMM010000042.1 GCA_030699485.1 Candidatus Woesebacteria bacterium
GTATTCTCGAGATTGGCAGTATGGTAATAAACAAGTTGTAGACTATATAAAAAATAATCAAGATAAGTATGATTTAATTGTTTATACAAGAAGTTATGGTGAGCCACATATCTTTACTCTTTTTAATTTGAAATATGATCCAGCAAAGTATCAAAATAGTCCAAATCTTAATCGTTTTGAAACATTTGATTGGGTAAGAGTACTCAAATTTGATAAATATTATTTCCCAGATTTGGGTGATGTTGGAACAAGGTATGAAGATATAATAAAAGAAAATCCAGACACAAAAATATTATTTGTAGGGAAACCTGGTGATTTTCCAGAAAGTGCAATAATATTAGAAAGGATAAACTTCTTAAATGATGAGGAAGCTTTTGAGATTACTACAAACTAATTTTGTTTTGATTTTAATTTGTTTGCTTTTCCTTGGAACTAGACTTTTTAGAATTGATACAATTCCCTCTTCTGTTTACTGGGATGAAGCGTCAATTGGTTATAATGCATATTCTGTTTTGACAACTGGGAAGGACGAATGGGGTGAATTTATGCCGTTTCATTTTAGAGCCTTTGGTGAATTTAAACTTCCAGTTTATATATATTCTGTAGTTGTATCAGAGGCAATATTTGGTTTAACTCCATTTGCTGTTCGTCTGCCAGCAGTTATTTTTGGCCTACTATCAGTTTTAGGATTATACCTTGTTGTTTTAAAGTTAACTAGTCATAAGCAAAGCTTGCCATTTCGTGGTAAATCAATTGCACTATTAAGTTCATTTTTATTTACCATTACTCCTTGGTTTTTTATATTTTCAAGAACTGGATATGAAGCTACAGCAGGGCTTGCCTTTTTTATCTGGGCAATTTATTTTTTAAACAAAAGGACTTTAGTTATAGCAACGCTTCTATTTATAATATCTGCATATAGTTATAACAGTTTTAGAATTTTAACCCCATTAGTATTAACGCCAGTTTTAATATATTATCTTTTTAAGAAAAAATTTATTGTCGTTCTAATATCAATTGCAATTTTGATTGCTAGTGTAATTCCAATTTATAAATTATATAGAGAAGATTCAGGACTTTCTAGATTACAAACAGTTGGATCTACTACTAATATAATTGGTAATTATCTAAAAAATTATTCACCTAGTTACTTATTTATTAAAGGAGACAGTAATCCTAGAAGCCAGATGCCAGATACTGGTCAGTTATATTATTTAGATATTTTATTTTTAGTATTAGGAATTGTGTATATATTAAAAAACAAAAAGTATTATCTAATTTTAGTTCTATTAATAATTTCTCCAATACCTGCTGCAATAACAAGAGAGAACCCACATGCCCTACGCACTATTTTAATGAGTCCAATTTTATCTATCATTTCTGCAATTGGAATTTATTATTTTTCAACTTTTTATAAAAAATTTACTTATCCAATATTGATTGGGATAGTAGCTTTATATGTCTTATCATTTGAAAATTATATGTATAAATTCGGTACTCAATATAACACATTATCGTCTTCTGCTTGGCAAATTGAATACAAAGAGATTTTTGAAAAACAGCGGAGTGGATGTGTCTCAGATGAATTTGCACAACCCTATATATTCGCACTTTTTTACGGCGAAGACGACAAATCCAACAAGGTTTCTCCATCAGACTTTATTGCTACTAGAGTTTTAAATCCTGTTTCAGATTGGGGTTTTTCAACAGTTGCATCTTTTGGCAATTACACTTTTCCTAAAATATGTCCAATAAACTGACATACATATTATTAAGTTTGATTGTTGTATTATCTATTTTTTTACGATTTTTTAGGTTAGATAATATACCAACCTCACTTAATTGGGATGAAGTTGCTGCTGGTTATAATGCATATACTATTGCAAACTGGGGAGCTGATGAGTATGGCAATAAGTTTCCAATAGTATTTAAGTCTTTTGCTGATGACAAACATCCAGTTCATGTTTACGCGACTGCGGTCATAGTCAAAATTTTTGGATTATCTGATTTTAATGTTCGAGCAAGTAGTGCTCTTGTTGGAGTGCTTTCTGTAATTGCTATTTTTGTTTTAGCCCGTGAGTTGTTAAAAAATAAGTTGGTTGCTTTGTTTTCCTCTTTGTTTTTGGCAATTTCTCCATATCATATACATTTCTCAAGGGGACTTTGGGAAAATAACTTTGCCTTATTCTTTTTGATTGCAGGTCTCGCAGGTTTTTACATAGGACTTAGAAAAAAGAATTATTTATTACCATTGTCGTTTGTATTTTTTGGATTAAGTTTTTTCTCGTATCATTCAGCCAAGATTGTTACGCCAATTGTGGTTTTATTTGTCTGTTTGACAAATGCAAAAAAGTTATTTGAAAACAAGAGGCATTTTGCTTGGATCATTGTTATTACAATGATTTTTGTGGGACTTATTATAAAAGAGCCAAAAATTTTAGGATTTGCCAGAGTTAATCAGACAAAATTTTCAGAGGAAATGATTGCAAAAAGTGGAGGTCAAATAAATATCATTTTTAATAATTACAAAAAATATTTTGCATACTCATATTTATTTCAAAATGGAGATTTGGGGCCAAGAGCTTCAGTAAAAGTAATTGGAGAGTTTTACAAGATTGATTTGATTTTATTTTTTGTGGGCTTAATTGCCTTGTTTATCAAACGAAAGTGGTATGTAATAACACTTATATTAATTTGGTTATTAATATCTCCAATTCCTGGAGCAGTATCATCAGTTGATCCAAGTGCAATTCGAGGGATATTTATGATAGGGCCAGTAATGTTGTTGTCTGCTGTTGGCGCGTTTTCAATTGTAATGTTATTTAAAAATAAGCAAAGCTTGGCCAAATATAAATTTGGTAAGTTACTGCAAACAATATCATTAACATTAATTTTGATATTAATAGGCAAAGAAACAGTAAATTATTTAAATTATTATTCAAAAGTCTATCCAGTTAAAGAAGCTATCGAATGGCAATATGGAATGAAACAAATTGTTGAGTACTCAAAGGAGAACCCAGATTTTTATAAAATGTATGTTGATAAAATTAGACAGCAACCATATATCTTTTTCTTGTACTATTTACAAGTTCCATTACCTGAGTTTTTAAGTACTGTTCGTTATGATGAAACAGAATCCAAAAGTTTTAATACGGTTTTGTCTTTTGGAAAATATCAATTTGGAGGATGGAATATTATTGGAAGTTATCCAAATGCTCAAATACTGTATGCAATTACGCCAAGTTATTACACAGGATTAAGATATATCCAGCAATTTGACGTAGCTAAGCTTATTAAGTATCCTGATAGGACAGACGCATTTTATATAGTAGAGGGGCACAACTAAAGACAGTGAACTGTGAACAGTGTACGGTGAACAGTAATATGAAAATACAAAAATTTGAGGATTTAAGAATTTGGCAAGAAAGCCATAGATTGACGATTGAAATATACAAATTAACAGGTAAATTTCCCAAAACTGAATCTTTTGGAATAATATCACAGTTACAAAGATGTTCTTCTTCTGTCCCCGCCAATATTGTTGAAGGATATTATAGAGATACTACAAAAGAATTAATAAAGTTTTTGTTTAACGCACGCGGATCTGCGGGTGAAGTTACTTATTTCCTAATATTAACTAAAGAACTAAAATATATAAGTGAATTAGAATACTTGAAGTTGAGAACTGATTATGAAAAATTACTTGCATCGATTAGTTCACTTATAAACAAATTAAGACAAAAATGAAACACAGTTCACAGTTCACGGTTGACCGTTCACCAGTACGACTTTCAGTCGTACTTGCTACAAGAAATGAGGAAGAAAACATTGCGAGATGTTTGGAGAGTATTAAAGAGATTGCAGATGAAATCATTATTTTTGATGAATATTCTACAGATAAAACACGCGAAATTGCAGAAAAGTTTGGTGCAAAAGTATTTCTTGAACAACATCATGATATTTTTCATATAACTAAGCAAAAAGCCCTTCAGCAAGCTCAGGGGAAATGGATACTGCAGCTTGATGCAGATGAAGTGGTTACGAAAGAATTGGCTAAAGAAATGATGGCCATAGTCTCCTTCGACGGTGGCCAGAATGGACTCCTCGGAGGTGACGATAAAAAGCATAAATTATTTAATAAACACCAAAGGCTAATTGAGCAGAGAGATGGAGTAATTGGAAAACAAACAGGCGAGACCGTTGGCTATTTTATTCCACGCAGGAATATGTTTTTAGGTAAACCCCTAATTCATGCAGGTGTATATCCTGATGGAGTAATTAGACTTGTTAAAAAGGGTAAAGCAATGTTTCCATCTAAATCAGTTCATGAACAAATAGAACTTGAAGGAGAAGTAAGTTGGCTAAGTGGTGATTTGTTACATTTCGATTCACCAACTTTAAAAAGATACTTGGCTCGTCTTAATCGCTATACAGATTTAAAGGCTCAAGAACTGAAAAGTTCAAAAACTCCAAAAAATATTTTTAGTTTTTTACAGTACACAGTTCACCGTCCACTGTTCACGTTCCTAATGCTCTATTTTCGTCACAAAGGCTTTCTTGATGGAGTAAATGGTTTCCTCTGGTCCTTCTTTTCCGCCCTCCACTATCCAATTGCCTATTTTAAGTATGTAACTAATAAAAATGATATAATTTAAAGCATGACAGCTATAGATGAAGCTAAATTAATTACATCAAAGATTGTTTCTTTTTGTAATCCAGAAAAAGTAGTTCTTTTTGGTTCTACTGCAAAAGGAACTGGAAACTTGGATTCAGATATTGATTTACTTGTAATTAAGGAAACAAATAAGAAAAGACCATTTAGAGTTAAAGAAATATTTGAGTCAATTCGTGGCATGAAAAGAAATTATCCTCTAGATGCAATTGTTTATACTCCAACAGAAATAGAAAACAGATTAAAAATTGGTGATTATTTTGTGACTGAGGCAATGCAAGAAGGAAGGATAATGTATGCAAATTGATTAAGGAAGCAGTTGAATTGTTGATAATATAAATTGCGATTGTAACCTTTAATAAATCCTAATTTTTTTTAGTATGAGATTAAGCATTTAAAAATGCAAATTCTTCATGTTTTTTTAAGCTTGCTAGATACGCATTAATTGCATCCATCGCCATTTCTTTAGCCTCTGTTAGATTTTTGCCATAGGTAACACAACCAGGTAGAGATGGAACAATAGCCGTAAATCCACCTTCTGGTTCAGGTTTAAAAATTAAATTGTATGTAACCTTTTTCATATATACGCTTATTTTAGAATAACAAATCAAGTAAAACAAGGGTTATCATCTTTAGTTAAATAATTTTGATGTAAATTTTTTTGCTTGAAACAAAAGAAGTTCTTTGATTTCATCTGGCTCAACTTTTTCTCCGATATATTTTATTTTGTATTTTTTTATATCCCCCCAATATGTTAGTTGTTCAAGAAACAGTTTTTCAGAAAATCCTCGCCCAAATTTATTTTTTGATAAAGATATTATTTTTTCAAGAGTGATATACTTACCTTTTAGTAGTGAATATATATCAACATAGTCTCTCCATTTTGGTCTTCTGCCAATAGTGAAAGCTTTGTTTGTGGCAATATCTCTTATGTCCATCAGATCGATAGACTTCGTTTTTATGGCTTTGAACTGAGATTTATAATCGTCATCGTAAAAAAAGGTTACATAAATTGATTCTGGTGTAACTAGATTTAATTGGTATTCTTTATCAAACGTTCTATATGAATATTTACCGAATACTTTTTTAGATTTAGCCCATAAATATGGATTAAGTTTATTGTCTGTGAAGATATCAAAATCATATGAAAGTCTGTGTCCGATCTGAAGTGCCAGGGCTGTCCCCCCACCAAGAATTCCAATCTTTTTAAATTCTTTTAATTTTAAAAAAACTTCTCGACTATCTTTATTTAATGATTCTAGGAAAAGTTTTGACATAATATCGTTTATCTACGGCTGAATCGGGGAGATTAAAGAGAATTTTTTGGGCAAAATTAAATGATTGCGAGGAATAATCCTTAGAAGGGTGATTAACAAATTCAGATTTTACCTCTTGTTTTCCGTATTGTTTAATCAACCAAACCAAATGATCCCACGCACCATAAGCTAATATTTGGTGAATAATATAATCTTTATCTTCAATAGGGTCGATATCATTTATATCCATACTCCACAATATTCCCTGAAGATTTTTGGGTAGTTTTGATGACATACTACCTATATTTTACCATAAATTAGTTGTATTATTAACAAATATATGGATTTAAGAGATAAAATTGTGTTAGTTGTGGGAGCAGGAGGGGCAATGGGAAGTCGTATTGTGAAACTCCTCAAAAAGGATGATGTTACACTAGTTTTGGTTGAAAGGGAAAAGAAATTACTGGAATCAATCATTGATATTCTGGATGGAGATAAAACTTCAATTTATGAGTGCGATATGGAAAATTTATCTGAAGTTGAAAAAGTTGGAAATGAAATCGCTTCTAATTTTCCAAAAATTGATATTTTAATTAATGCAGCAGGAGTAGGAATTTACAAAGAAATGAAGGACATAGAAGTTTCCGAGTGGGAAAAATCAATAAATATTAATTTGAATGCACCTTTTATATTAATTAAAAAATTAATTATTTCATTACAAAATAGTGGTCAAGGTCTTGTCATTAATCTTGGATCTGGTATGGGAGTAATTGCAAAAGTGGGACGCGTTACCTACTGCGCTTCGAAATTTGGTTTAAGGGGAATGTCTTTGGTTTTAAGTAAAGAATACAAAAATAAAAGTGTCAGTTTTACCTTAATGACATTGGGGAGTATTATGACAGATTTTGGGACTGGAGGTATGGAAAAAAGAGAAGAATTAGCTTCAAATGGTAAAAAATATTTAGATCCAGACGTCATTGCTCAAAAAATAATTGACATAGCAAAAGATGAAAATAGACAAGATGAATATGTGATTTACCCAGAAGGATATGAAAATGATTAAAGTTTCAATTGTGGCTGGGATAAATAGTGATTTAGACGCTACTCGTGGTGTAGGAACCCATAATTCTGAACTATTCAAAGCAATAAAAAATTTAAACAGGAAAGATATTAAATTTGTAGATAATCCAAAAGAAGCTGACGTAACTCACTACACCAAATTTCACCCCTTTTTTATTTCTTTACCATTTATCAAGCCTTCTAAAAAAGTAGTTCTTACAATTCATGATTTAATTTCTCTTATTTATCCAAAAGTATATAAACCAGGGATTCGTGGCAGTATTAATTTTTTAATTAATAAATTGTTGTTACGAAAAAATGTTGATCAAATAATTACGATTTCAGAAACTAGCAAAAAAGATATTTGTAGATTTCTACAGGTGAACCCCAAAATTGTTCATGTAATTTATTTGGCGCCCAAAGAAATTTTTAGAAAAATTACAAACCCAAAATACGGGGGATTGCCGAAGCGTTTCGCTTTATACACTGGAGACATCAATTATAATAAAAATATTCCTAACTTAGTTAAAGCCTGTGAAATCGCAAAAATACCACTAGTTATTGCAGGTAAACAGGTAGCAGAAGTTGAAAATATGGATTTAACTCATCCAGAAACATCACACCTGGCGGGTGTGAGTTTTAAAAATGTTATAAGACTGGGATTTGTATCAGATGAAGAACTAAATGATTTATATAATCTAGCGACAGTTTACATACAACCTTCTTTATATGAAGGTTTTGGTTTACCAGCACTTGAAGCAGTTACTGCTGGAACCGCTTTGATTGCAACAAAGACACAGGCACTAGTTGAGATTTTAGGGGATAGTGTAAATTATGTTAATCCAAATGATCCAAAGGATATGGCAAGAGGAATAGCTAACCCCAATATAAATATAAAGTTACCTAGAGAATATTCATGGAAAAAAACAGCCAAAGAAACATTAGAAATTTATGAATTAGACAATGCAAAAGCGTGATTTTTGGTTTATTCTAAAAAGTTTTGTTATTTGGAGAATTGCAATTACTTTAGTAGCAGTTTTAGCTATCAGATATATCCCCGTCTTTAGTCAGAATTTTTTTGGTGGAAAATATATTAATTACATAACAAATCCACTGTTTTGGGGTTGGGCAAACTTTGATGGAGAACATTATTTATCAATTGCTATTTATGGTTACAAAGATTTGCAACAAGCCTTTTTCCCAGCATATCCATTTTTAATGAATATCTTCTCAAATTTTTTTGGATCAGGCCTAGAATCCTATCTTTGGTCTGGAGCTGTGCTCTCAAACGTGCTTTTACTAGGTTCTTTAATATTACTTTGGAAAACAGTAACCCTAGATTATTCAACAAAAATTGCAAAACTGGCAATAATTTCGCTTTTGGTTTTTCCAACATCGTTTTATTTTGGTGCAGTTTATACAGAGTCATTGTTTTTGTTTAGTTCACTTTTAACTTATTATTTATATCGAAGAAATAAATACTTGTTCTCTGGTTTGGTAGGAATTCTAATGACTTTAACTCGTGTTTATGGAATATTTGTACTTTTTGTAATTTTAATTGATGTTTTGAAAAATAAGCCAAGCATTATAGAAATTGTAAAACAAAAAATATACTGGTTAGGGTTATCAATTTTAGGACCTCTGACATATATGTGGTTTTGTTGGAAAAACTATAATGATCCTTTTGCTTTTTATAATTTACAAACACTTGTAGGAGAACAACGATCTAACTATCTAATTCTTCTTCCTCAAGTTTTTTACCGCTACATAGCAAAAATTATTCCTAATCTTGACTGGAGTAATTTTCCGATAGTGTTTACTACAATTCTTGAATTATCTATCGCTATTTTATTATTAATTATACTTATATTAAGTTTTAGGAAGATAAGATGGGATTATTGGATATATATAGTATTAGGGTATATCTTACCAAGCCTAACAGGTAGTTTTTCCTCATTGCCTAGATATGTTGTAGTTCTATTTCCTGTCTTTGTTATTCTTTCTCTATATTTTGAGAAGATGAATAAATATTTAAGACTTGGAATATATTTAAGTTTAGCTATAATTGCAGTAATAGCACAAGCTTTATTTTTTAGAGGCTATTTTGTATCATAATGATTAAAAAAATATTAAACCATCCACTTTTTTCAGGCAGTGCAATTATGTTTGCTGGGAATATGGGTGCAAATGTAATTAACTACGCATACCA
>JAUYMM010000022.1 GCA_030699485.1 Candidatus Woesebacteria bacterium
CCACGAATTCCAATAATTTGACGGATTCCTGCAATAACTGTGGCCACAATTGGCAGTAATAATAGTAGTACTATCGTATTTTCAGGCACACCTGAAGCTATCGAAGATTCAATAGCATGTCTAACAAAGAAAATATCCATAAGTAACCAACGCTTCGCGTTGTGGAATACTTGTAGTATATCAAATTATATGCATTTAATGCTAGTTTCTATTAATTTATTCTGAAGTAGTTTTCTTGCGAAAAAATATATTGATCAACAAGTAATTGTTTGAGGCCAAATAATGTCGTTTGCTCATAAAATAAAATTAGATTTTTAATATAATCCGATTCTTTTATGTCTCTATATGACAACGGATAATAATTATTAGAAATTAACAGCGCATTGGCAAGTGTTCTGGCTGTTCTCTTGTTTCCATCATTAAAACCTTGAATGTAAGCAATCATTGAAGAAGCAATTAAGGCTTTTTCTAGTGGAAAATCAGCTTTATTTATGAGTTTGACCGTTTCTTCCAAAGCTTTTTTTAATTTTAAAGCACCAAACAATGGAACATATACAGTTCCTGTTATAGCAACGGCTCCTTCTCTAATTCCCTGTGTAACTTCTAATTCATTTGTCAAAATCGAATGAAGCTTAATAACTTTTTTAAGTGTTAATTCTTTAAAATATGATTTATTTAATAAAATAAAATCTATTGCCTTTTTATGATTTAAGATCATGATTGCTTCATATCTTGAATGTCCCACAGCCTCCTTAGCGTTTTTAATTAAAGCTTCAGTCTCAAGGAGAGTATAGGTATTACCTTCAATTTTTGACGATTTCCAAGCAAACTCTACAGTGAATCTTTCGATTTCTCTCTTATATAAAGTTGGATCAATTGTTTTACCTCGCTCATCAAAACTTATTGAATCTTTAGTTATATTTTCTTTTTCTGAAGCTTCAAACAAATCTTTAATATTATCAAATATCTTAAAATCAAACTCAGATTTAGCTGACTTTCTAATTTCAGAATTTTCTTCAAAATATTTATCTATATCTATAACTCTCAAGGCTGGGTTCTGATTGGATAAATAAATAGTTTTTTTTCCTCGACCTTGGGTACTGACAAGTTTTTCAGAGATTAAGCTATCTAGATCTCTCAAAAGAGTTATTTTTGAAATATTATTTTCTTTACTCAATAATTTCTCCAATTCAAGACGAGAAAGTGGCTTAAAAGCCAAAAAATCTAGTATCTGGAACTGTCTTGAATTTAGTTTCGTATCATTCATATGTATTTATCGTATCATAATGATACGTAAAATCAAGTCAAATGATACGAAAGACTTTTAATCCTTAGCTTGCATGCCAAGAAGCCAGAGGATTGCTTCCTTTTTGTAACGTCTGTCCCCTCTTGAATTTATTCTAATTGCAGGTAGTTTTCCACGTTTCCCCCATCTTTTAATAGTTAAGGGTGAAACACGCAGGAGATCACTAACTTCCCTAACTGTTAATAAATCAGGGAGACTTTCTAGTTTGACTGCTTTCTTGTTAGATTGATCCATATGTTAATTAATCACAATATAACAATCAGTAACAACTCTGTCAAGAAGATGTTTTTAAAAAAGATTATAATTAATTTAATGAAAAATAAGCTAAATATCATATTAATAATTTTTTTAGTTGGATTTTTTGTTTTTTTGCCTTCACTTGGAAATGGGTTTGTTTGGGATGATGAGGAGCAAATAGTTAATAATACTCTCATTCATTCAATCTCAAACTTTCCAGTTTTTTTCTCAGGAGGAGCATTTAACTCAGGTGGAACAGGAAGTTTACTTGGAATTTATTACAAACCACTAATGACTCTAAGCTTTTCTATTCTCTATTCACTTTTTGGTTCAACAGCCTTCTTTTTTCATTTATTTTCACTATTAATTCATATCTTAAGTGCAATTATTGTATATCTTATATTTGAACACTTTTTTGACAAAAGTAAATCCTTAATTCTTTCACTTTTATTTTTAGTCCATCCTCTTTATTCTGAGGTTGTTTTTTATGCCGCTAACTTCCAAGACATACTATTTTTCTTTTTAGGAAGCCTAGCACTTTTACTTACAATTTATAAAAAGAATAAGATATTTATAACTTTACTACTACTTTTCTCTATGTTATCCAAGGAAACTGGAATTATTTTTGTAATTATTACTCTTTTTTACAACAGTTGGCTTCCATCACTTATTAGTATATCAATCTATAGCACAATGCGATTTTATATAGCAAAAATTGGCCTTTCTACTCATCAAATCTCTGCAATTTCCGATCTAAATTTATTTGAGAGGTTACTTTCTATTCCTAAAATGGCTTGGTACTATTTTTCTAATTTAATATTCCCAACCAATCTTGTCCCCAACCAGCACTGGGTAGTAACTTCTTTTAGCTTATCTGACTTTTGGTTACCTCTAATCCTTTCTATTTTATTTTTAACTATTATAATCTACTTTACGTTTCAAAAGAGCAAGAGTTATTATTTCTTTTTAGCTTTATTTATATTGTCTTTGGCTATGCATATGCAAATATTTCCACTTGACGTTACCTTATCTGGTAGATGGTTTTATTTACCTATGTTTGGTCTACTTGGCATACTTGGTCATCTTAAGTTTAAAAAAGTAGGCTATTATATATTAACTCTTTTAATTTTAATCTTTTCAATTATTACTTTTGTCAGATCGTTTGATTGGAAAAGTGGTTTAACACTATATTCTCATGATGTCAAAATTGTAAAAAACGATTTTAATTTAGAAAACAATTTAGGTGTAGAACTATATAGAATAGGAAAGTTTAATGAGGCTAAAGATCATTTCCAAAATTCAGTCAATCTTGCCCCCCTTTGGTGGACAAATTGGAATAATTTGGGTGCAATTTATGAGAGAGAAAATGACTTGGACAAAGCTCTAGATTATTATAAAAAAGCAATAGATAACGGTAATTATTACTTAGCTTATGAAAATTATGCAAAAATCTTAATTAAGCAAAAGAAGTTTAATGAAGCAGAGGAATTTATAAAAGATACGCTTAAATACTTCCCAAACAACCAAAATCTTTTAGAATTATATCAAGCTACACGCTCCTTAAGAGCCAAATAATATTTCTCTAAATAATCTTCTGCCTTTGTCCAATCTCCACGATTTCTGGCAACATTTGCCAATACTCTTAAATGAGCTGCTTTTGCAGC
>JAUYMM010000045.1 GCA_030699485.1 Candidatus Woesebacteria bacterium
TAAATTTTTTCTAATTACCTCTGACATTATTCTTTTAATTTTATTTCTGACAACAGCAAGCTTGCTTATTTTTGTTGAAATTATAAAACCAAATCGGGAAGGATCATCGTCTTTCCTGTCATATATTCCCATTCCAAAAGACTTTGATTGATGCATGGCACCATCTATTTCAATTCTTGCAAAATTAATTTTTTTCTTTAATCTGTTTTTGGAGCTAAGCATGAATAAAATTATTCCTAAGCATTAACAATATTTTTTCTTCCTTTTAACCTTCTTCTTTTTAAAACTTTTCTTCCATCCTTAGAAGCGTTCCTTGACATAAAGCCAAATTTCTTAATTCTCTTTAATTTATGTGGTTGATATGTTCTTTTGGTCGCCATGTAATTATTTTATCACACTTTTTCCCTATTGCATATTGTGGATAACTTTCATAATATGAAAACTCTTCTGCCCTAGAAATATTATCCATGGAAAAACAAAATTATGATAAGGTTTGGAAAGATATTTTAGAAATATTAAAAATATCTGTTTCTGATGCCGCTTTTAAAACTTATATATCTCATACTCATTTAATTGATATTAAAGAAATCGGTGATAGAGTGATTGCACAAATTGGGTGTGAATCAATATTTATTAAACAACAAGTAGAAGAACGTTATTTTGGGTTGTTACAAGACACACTTTCTAAGCAACTTGAAAAATCTGCTGATGTCACATTTATTGTTAAACAGTCTACCTCTCATTTTCTACAGCCCTCAGAAACTGTATCCCCACTTTTCGATGAACCTAAAATTAATACAGAAGAAATAAACGAAGCAATTAAGAAAGCCCATTTAAGACTACCTTTTACTTTTGATAAATTTGCAGTCTCTGGATCTAATCAAATGGCACATGCTGCCGCCCAAGCGGTTGCAGAAAACCCCGGAACTTCATATAATCCTTTGTTTATCTGGGGTGGGGTAGGAGTTGGTAAAACTCATTTAATGCATGCTGTTGGCCATAGTATGATTTCAAAAAAAACTAATACAAAAATCTTGGCTTGTACTGCTGAAGATTTTACTAATGATATTGTTGATGGAATAAGAAACAAATCAACAGCAGAAGTTAGAAAAAAATACAGAAAACTTGATGCTTTATTTATTGACGATATTCAATTTATTGCAGGAAAAGACACAGCACAAGAAGAATTTTTCCACACCTTTAATGCTGTAATGTCTGCTGGTGGGCAAGTTATTTTAACAGCGGATAAGCCTCCTATGGAAATTTTTAAATTAGAAGACAGGTTAAAAACAAGGTTTCAGGCTGGTTTAATAGTAGACGTTTCTTCACCAGATTTTGAACTTCGGTCGGCAATAGTCCAAATCAAGTCAGAAGAAAGAGGAATTGTTTTGTCTAACGAAACGGTCTCAATGATTGCTGGAAACATTGATTCCGCAAGAGGTATACAGGGTTTTTTGGTAAAACTCTTTACAGAAGTTAATTTTAATAAAAAAGAAGTTAGTGAAGAGTTAATTCAATCCCTTTTGGGAAAAAAGGATGAAGCTTCAGAAATTAAAATAAAAACAAACCCAGACGACTTAATAAATAAAATTGCAAAATATTACTCTTTAGGTAAAAGGCAACTTTTAGGAGAGTCTAGAAAAAGACCAATAGTTAGACCAAGGCAAATACTAATGTATTTATTAAAAATTCAAATAGGGTTGCCATATCAAGAAGTGGGTAGGTTGGTGGGAGGGCGAGACCACACAACTGTTATGCATGCAGTGGACAAGATTCAAGAATTACTCTCAACCAGTGTGGAAACAAGAGAGGATATCAGGGGGATAAAAAATTCTCTTTGAGGGTATCTTTTTAAACTTATAAACTTATCAACAATATATAAACATTTATCCACATGTTTATCCACCTCTTATCACCAGCCTGAACTATATTTCTTATCAACTTATCAACAGTCACTACTACTAGTACTACTATTTAAAATATGATATTAATACATTAATGAAAATAGTTGTTTTACAAGAAAACTTCAAAAAAGCAGTTGCCCTCTCTTCTCATTTTGTTTCACAAAAAGCACAACTGCCAATACTCGGGAATATATTATTAAAAACAGAAAAATCAAAATTAATTCTTTCTTCAACCAACTTAGAAACATCAGTGTCTACATCAATCGGTGCCAAAGTTGAAAAAGAAGGAGAAATTACAATTAATGGAAAAACACTAAATGACGTTGTAACAAATCTTTCTTCAGGAAATATTGAAATTGAGGTTGAAAAAGAACAGGTTAAACTAGTTTCAGGAAGCTTCAAATCTAAAATATTAGGGTCAAATTCATCTGACTTTCCTAAAATACCCACCAGTCTTGATAAAAAAACATTTATTTTAAACAAAGGTGAATTTATTGACTCTCTTTCTAAAGTGTTGTTTTCAGTGTCACCAGACGAAACAAGACCTATTCTAACAGGTGTTTTGTTTGTTTCTGATGATTCCACCTTGTATCTTGTTGCAACTGATGGATTTAGGCTTTCAGAGGTAAAGATAAAAAACAAAACAAAACTTCCTGATTTTAAAATTATTATTCCAAAAGCGGTCTTGAATGAACTATCTAGAACAACAGAAGATGGAGATATTGAAATTTGTTTTGATAAAGAAAACAACCAAATTGTCTTTGGAATAAGTGATACTGTTTTTTCTTCTAGGTTAATTGAAGGAGAGTTTCCTGATTATCAAAAAATTATACCAAATACTTCAATTTGTACTGTAAATATAGACAAAAACGAACTTGAAAAAGCAATTAAACTAGCCTCTGTTTTTGCTAGAGATTCAGGAAACATAATAAAATTAATAATAATGCCTACACTTCGTGATAAAAAAGAAGAATTAATAATTAAAGCAGAGAGTGCAAACTCAGGGAATCAAGAAACAAGTTTAGAGATAAGAAGTGAAGAGCCAATTAATTCAGAAATAAATATTATGTTTAATTATAGATTTATAGAAGAATTTTTAAAAGTAGTTGAAGACGATGAAATTCAAATGCAAGTT
>JAUYMM010000009.1 GCA_030699485.1 Candidatus Woesebacteria bacterium
GATAAAACTCATGCATGGTTTACAGTCTTTGCACCACTTGAAAATCCTGAAATAATGTTAACAGTAATGGTTGAAAAATCTGGAGAAGGATCAAAAGTTGCAGGCCCAATTGCAAGAAATATTTTTAATTATTATTTTGAAAATACCCCATAATACTTGACTTTTGACAATAAGTTTGATAGTATGACATTAGTAAATTTGAGAAATTCGAGTTCAATTTGCAACTTACAGTTTCTCAATTTTTAGTTTTTAAGTTTCTTGCACTTTAAAATCGTGAAAAGTTTGAATCTTGAGTGATTAGCGCTTTGGTTATTAATGATTATTAGTTAGTAGCTGGAGCGCTAGTCAACTCAGGAAAATCAATTTAAAAAAGGAGTTGTAAAATGTCATACCTGAGCTTCATCATCGCGCTGATTCAATTTCTGAATCAGGATACTGCAAGGTTGAGCATGTTTCAGGGCCTTGACCGCTATTTAGATATGGTGGTTGGTTGGGAACTGTTCTTCCTGAAACTCAGTATCGGTGGGTTCGTTGTTGCGCTGATTATTTTTTTGGCTTTGTTGGCGCTTGACAAAGACCTCGCTGGCTGTGGGTGTTATCTTCTAGTACTGGGTGTATTTTGGCCCATCCTCGAAGTGATCACCTACTTTATTGCAAAGGGCTTGGCCAGTTCGGTTACGACAGAAGCAATTGTCGATCCGACTAAATTCTGGCTGCTCGTCATATTAATGGCTCTCCTGGGTGCAGGTTAGTCAAATACAAAAGGAGAAAGAGAAATGCGTCATATTATCAACTTCTTCATCACTGGGGCGATTGTTTGGTTATTCCAGGCTATCGGATGGATCAGCATCACACAGACCATGTCTGTTTTTGATGCCAATTGGGCAAACCAATTGCTGGTCGCTGGCGTCGTGGGGTTCATCTTCACGGTTGGTCTGTGGCTTGCTGATTTGGTTTTTGCCTTTGTTGTGATCGGCTCCTGTGGTATCGGTTGCTTCCTCTACCCTGTCTATCTTGCCGTCCTGGGGCCTGTTGGCTTTTGGGCTATCGGCAAACTGCTACCTGGTTGGATGACTCTCAATGTCAACAACATCTGGCAGGTGATTCTGATGGGCGTGGTGGTCAGCATCGTTCGCATTCATGCGAAACGCAGTAGTAGCTCGTCTAGCTCCTCCTCCAGCTAAACAAAATATACTAAACCGCTTGACGGGACCGAAAGGTACGAATGATTCCGTTAAAAATCAACTTTTCACACATTCTCACTCTTGTGAGAAATTTGGCTCTGAGCCAAAAGTACAAGAAACGCCCTCAGCATTGAGAATAATTAGGCTTATATTAGCTAATTTTTTCTCGGTGTTGGGGGTTGTTTCATTTATGATGCAAATTTATAGTTTTTTGTATTAAACTTATAACAATGAATAATGATCTTTTTATTTTAGGGAAATTAAAAAATAGTGACAAGAGAGCTGTTGCTGTTGTTGGATCAAGAGAAATGACAGCAAGAGGAAAAAAATTAACAGAAGATTTTGTAAAAGAATTTGTCAAAGAAAAAATTACAATTGTCTCAGGTCTTGCAAGAGGAATAGATACCATAGCTCATAAAACAGCACTTGATTCTGGAGGTAGAACAATTGCAGTTTTGGGTTCTGGAATTGATGTAATATATCCACCTGAGAATAAAAAATTAGCAGAAGAGATAGCAAAAAATGGAGCAGTTGTTTCTGGCTTCCCATATGGCATGAAGCCTATAGCAAAGAACTTTCTTGCTAGAAATCAATTAATAGTTAAACTTTCTCAAGTAGTTTTGGTGGTTGAAGGAAAAAGAAGGTCTGGTACAATCTCCACCGCTAACCATGCTGCAAATGAAGATACGGAAGTTTTTGCAATACCAGGGTCAGAAGTAACAGATTACCTAATAGAAAATGGTGCAAGTATTGCTAATTCACCACAAGATGTACTAGAGTATTTAAACGCAAGATGAAATTTATTATTGTTGAGTCACCAACAAAAGCCAATACACTTTCTAAATTTTTAGGAAGTGGTTATGATGTGGATTCAACAAAAGGTCATATTATGGATTTACCTAAAAGTAAATTAAGTATAGATATAGAAAATAATTTTAAACCTGATTATTTACCGCTTGAAAAGAAAAAAGATGTAATTAAAGAACTACAAAAAAAAGCTAAAAAAGCTAATGAAATTTATATTGCAACAGATCCAGATAGAGAAGGAGAAGCGATAGCCGCGCACGTAGAACAGATATTAAGATATAAAGATATAAAGTCCAAACAAATACAGCGCATTTCGTTTCACGAGATTACAAAAAAGGCAATAGAGGATGCTATTTCTCACCCATCAGTAATCAATCAAAATCTTGTTGACGCACAAATTGCAAGAAGAGTACTTGATCGTTTGGTAGGGTATAAATTATCACCTCTTCTTTGGAAAAAAGTAAGAAGGGGACTTTCTGCAGGACGTGTCCAATCTGTTGCAGTTCGTTTAATAGTTGATAAAGAAAATGAAATTAAAGCCTTTAAATCCCAAGAATACTGGGAAATATATGCAAAATTTACTAATTTTACTGCCCAATTAATTAAACAAGAGGTTAAAAACAAAACTACTGCGGACAAGATACTTGCAGATTTAGAAGTAGCAAAATATAAAGTAGCAGATGTCAAGAAAAGAGAAGTTAGAAAAAACCCATACCCACCATTTACAACATCAACAATGACTCAGGCAGCTGCAAGAATGTTTGGCTGGTCTGCTAAACGCACCATGAGTGCAGCACAAAGTTTGTATGAACAAGGGCTAATTACATACCACAGAACTGATTCCTTAAATTTATCAGTCGATGCAGTGAATATTGCAAGAAAATATATTGAGAAAGAGTACGGGAAAGAATATATAACTAGTACACCTCGGGCGTACAAAACAAATAGTAAATCTGCACAAGAAGCTCATGAAGCAATAAGGCCTACTGACGTATCAATACACGGCGAAGACAAATTATATGATTTAATACGAAAACGATTTTTAGCTTGTCAAATGGCACAAGCAATATATTCTGAAACTACAATAGATGTTTCAGCAGACGAATATCTACTTCGTGCAAGTGGTCAAATTATGAAATTTGATGGGTGGACCCGACTTCGCCAAGGCTACGACGGGCAGGGAAAATTAGAATTACCTAATGTAGAAAAAGATGAGGAATTAGAAAAGCAAAAAGTTTGGGCAGATCAAAAGTTTACTTTAGCCCCTGCAAGATATAATGAAGCATCTTTAATTAAGACTTTAGAAAAGTTGGGAATTGGTAGACCTTCAACGTATGCACCAATCATTTCAACAATACAATTAAGAAGTTATGTAGAAAAGAAAGAAAAAAACTTTTTTCCAACAACGATTGGTTTTGCAGTTACCGAATTTCTAGTAAAGAATTTTGCCAATGAACTTGAATATAGTTTTACTGCAGAAATGGAAGAAGATCTAGATAGAATTGCAGAGGGTAAAATAAAATGGCAAGAGGAAATGAAAAAATTCTGGACACCCTTCTCGAAGAAGTTAGAAAGTGTTGAAAAAACTTCAGAACGTGTAAAAATTGAAACTGAAAAATTGGGAAAGAAATGTCCAGATTGCGTTGAAGGAGAACTAGTAATTAGAGTTGGAAGATTTGGAAAATTTGTAAGTTGTTCTACTTTTCCAGAATGTAAACATACTGAAAAATTTTTAGATAAAGTAGGTATTAAATGTCCAGATTGTAAGCAAAGCTTGGCCGGCGATGCCGGTAAAAATGGAGATGTAATTGTTAAAAAGTCTGGAAAGGGAAGAAATTTTTTTGGTTGTAGCAATTATCCAAAATGCAAATTTGTGTCATGGAAGTTACCAAAAAAAGAAGAAAGTAATGTAACTTGACAAAAGTAATGTAAGTTGCTATGATTAATGCATGTATACAGTTTCCATTACATCACAAGGTCAAATTAGCATACCAGCATCGCTTCGAGGGCTATTTAATTTAAAGACAACAAATAAAGCTAATATCGTTCAAACAGACGAAGGTTTATTAATTAGGCCTGTTGTTGACTTTCTAGAATTGGCTGGAAGCCTGTCTACTAATAAAAAACCTCTATCAAATTCTTCAATACATGAATTGTTTTCTACAAGTATGGCAAATAGAAAAAAGAGAGATTAGTATAGATGATTGATATAATATTAGATACAAATGCAATTCTTCGGTTTATATTGAAAGATGTTGGTTCACAACATGTTGAAGTATACGAATTAATTAAAAAGGCTAAAAACAAAAAATTAAGGCTTCTAATTCCAGAGATAGTTGTTTTTGAAACTTACTTTACTTTAAAAAGTTATTACGAGTATGAAAAAGAAACTTTACTAAAGGTTTTAGAATCTTTATTCAGTGCTGATTATATAAAGGTTGAGAATAGACAAATTTTTATGGAGGCTATCAAAATATTTAGAAACAGTAATCTTGAATTTGTAGACTGTTTTTTGATTTCAAAATCAAAGGATTTAGATTTGGAATTATTTACGTTTGATAATAATCTTAAAAAATATTGGTCAAAAAAATGACTATTTATTTTTTATACTTTACAATTTCTGAAGAAATAAACTCTAATTTAATTTTTGCTTTTTTAAACATTGCTTCACTTTCTGCCCCTGCATGATATTTGTTTTGTGCTACTACTCTTTTAATTCCAGAGTTAATGAGAAGCATTGCACATGTTCTACAGGGGGTCATGTTAACATAGACTGTTGAACCATCAAGTGAAACACCTCTTTTTGCAGCTTGGCAAATTGCATTTTGTTCCGCGTGTACAGTTCTGACACAATGGTCAGTAATTGTTCCATCTTCATGAATTGTCTTTTTCATTTGATGACCAACATCGTCACAGTGGGGCATACCAACAGGAGAACCAACATAACCAGTAACTAATATTTGTCTGTCTTTTACAAAAACTGATGAAGCGCGACCACGGTCACAAGTTGCTCTTTTGGAAACCGATCTCATAATTTCCAAAAAATATTCATCCCAAGACGGACGAAGGTATTTAGATATTTTTTTCGATTTGTTCATATAAATTTTTTAAACTACCATCATTATTAACTATAAAATCTGCCATTTCAATACATTTAGATAAATTTTGGGCAAAGGATTGCGTACTTTGCATTTCTCTTTCCTCTTGTTTTTGAAATTCTTTGAAAGACACGCTGTCTTTCTCAGAAGATCTAGATTTTATTCTTTCAAACCTTGTTTTTTGTAAAGCTGTTACTGCAAATAATTTTCCTCCATGAGATTTTATGAAGTCGGCTTCTTTGGGATTTCTAATACTTTCGATAATTGCATCATGGTTTTCTGATTCTGCAATTGAGAAAAGTTTTTGGGTAATATAATCAGGGCCAAATTTTTCTCTAATTTCATTTGCAATATCTTGCATGTTTGTTCTGTCTATTTCTCTATTTTGTTTTTGGAGTTCTTCTTTTAAATATCCACTTACTGAATAATGGTAAAACCCTTTTTTATCAACTAAATAATCTACAACAGTACCTTTGCCAGCCCCTAAAGTTCCTGTAATTCCAATTATTATCATTTAATAATTTATACTATATAATTACTAAAATGAAAGTAGTAAATTTTGATGAGTATCAGAAGTTTTGTAAAAAAACTGCAGTTTATCCCAACATTGGAAAAAATTTTATATATCCAACAATGGGGTTAGTTGGAGAAGCAGGAGAAATTGCAAATAAAGTTAAAAAGGTAATTCGAGATGATAATTCAAAGTTAACTAAAGTAAACAGAGAAGAATTGGCACATGAGTTGGGAGATGTTTTGTGGTATCTTGCCCAACTTTCAACGGAGCTTGGATTAAAATTTTCTGATATAGTCAATATGAATATAGAAAAATTATCTTCAAGAAAAAATAGAAATACACTTCATGGCAGTGGGGATAACAGGTAGTTGCAAATTACTTCAAATATTGGTAAAAGTTTGTTGTGGGTATTGAAAAAAGAGAATTGAAAAGACAGGAAGTAGAACTTGTATTGGAAGAATATACAAAATTAGGTGAAAGTTTCAAATCTCCCCCAAGAATTGCATTGAAGCTTATGTCACAAACCCCAAACGGGGAATTAATAGAGGCGGAATCAGTTGCAGCTTCAACTGCAATTCAATGTTACGCTCCAGGTATTGCGTTTATGAAAAATAGAAATGATGAAAAGTCAATTGGTATAGCTGGTAGTACACTTGATGCTGGTCATCATACAACAAGACTACATGTTAATTATACATTTCAAATGGTCGGTATTACGAGATCTGTCACACATGATATATTTCATACAACTCCTTTTTACAATTCTGAACAACAGAGCCAAAGATACGTTGAAGCTAGGAATGGAAATTATTTAGTACCGACTGATTTATCTACAGAACAAAATAAATTTTATGAAAATGCTTGTGATTTTAGCAACAAAGCATATTTTGAAATTCAAAGTGAATTGAAATCTTCAGTTGAAAAAAGAGTTAGAGAAATGAACCCTTCTGGTGGTTGGAAAGTTGAAAAGACAAAAGAGAGATTGGAAGATAAAATTCAAAAAATTACACAGGAAGTTGCCAGATATGTATTACCTATCGGCCAACATACAAATTATTTTCACACCATTAGTGAACTTCAACTACTCAGATTGTTTAGAGCTAGTAAAATGCAAAATTTTACAAATGAGGCTAGGTTCGCAATTGCAAACATGGTAAATGAAGTGACGAAAATTGATTCTTCAATTTTAAATGAGTTGGACCAACCGATTAATGATTTCGAGGAAAGTGAAATTGATATTGATAACAAAGAAATGTTTGATCAATTTCTTGCTGGTCGATTGTCAAGACTTATTTCACAACCTCAAACAGATTTATTTACACAAAAACTTGTTTATGATGCGAAACTTTTGGCAGATGGGTATGATGTAGGGATGTTTGATCCAAAAACTTCAAAATTAAGAAATACTTTTTTAAAGTTTGCTTCAAAATTATCTCACGCTGGTGATTCACAACGACAAAGACACAGAAGAACAGCCTCTAATGTTTATGATATAGGCGCGGAGTATAAAGGCGACCATGATTACATGACACCATTGGTAATTAGAGAAAATGTTGAAATAAAAGCAATTTATGATCAAGTAATGTATAAAATGTTTGAAAATGTTGATAGAGCCTTAGAAATGAATATTCCTAAAGAATATGCAACATTACTTATTCCTAATGCAATTAATATTAGAGTGATCGAAGGTGGAGATTTATTTGACTGGATTCATAGATGGAAACAAAGACTTTGTTATTTAGCTCAAGAAGAAATATTTTTTGTATCTCTTGATCAAGTAAAAGATTTAGAAAAAATAATGCCAGAAATAAAACCAATGTTAATGGCTCCCTGTGGTATTAGAAAAGCGGTTGGTATTTCTCCAAGATGCCCTGAAGGTAGTCGTTGGTGTGGTCAACCCGTATATAATTGGCAATTAAAAGAATACGAAAAACATAGGTTAATTTAATTTTGTCACGCAATAGGTAATGGACTTGACAAAGGTAATGTAAAAGTATAAAGTAATGCATATGACATATACATTAGCAGTTACATCACAAGGACAAATCAGTATCCCAGCAAAAGTTAGAAAACTTTGGGGTCTATTAAACCGAGGCCAAATCACCTTTACTCTTCAAGGTAGAAAAGCAATTGTTGAACCTGC
>JAUYMM010000048.1 GCA_030699485.1 Candidatus Woesebacteria bacterium
ACTATAATAGTTGCAATATCTATGTATTTACGAACGCGTAAATAGGTATCATTCTTTCTAAAAAGAATATGCGAGGCAGTATATAAAATAATAACAACGGCTAAAATATATAACATACTTTCAGTTTAGTTAAAAATGGACCAAAATACAATTATATGATTGGTGATTTTGACACCAGTTGGTGATAAAATACAAATAATGGTTTACAATCACAAAAAAGTAGAATCCAAGTGGCAAAAGAGATGGGAAGAAGAGGGGATATACAAAACTTCATCTTCAAAAAACAAAAAAAGATATGTTTTGGACATGTTTCCATATCCATCAGGAGCTTCAATGCATGTAGGACATCTTGAGGGATATGTAGGAACTGATATTTTAAGTAGGTATTTAAGGATGAAGGGCTTTGATATTTTGCATCCAATGGGCTGGGATGCCTTTGGACTTCCTGCTGAAAATTATGCAATAAAAACTGGTATTCATCCTAATAAAGAGATACATAAAAATATAGAAAAATTTAAAAAGCAATTAATTGCTTCAGGTTTGTCATACGATTGGGATAAAGAAATAGATACTTCATCACCAGAATTTTACAAATGGACACAGTGGATCTTTATTAAGCTTTTTGAAAAGGGATTGGCATATAAAAAGAAGTCTGCTGTGAATTGGTGTCCTAAGGATGAGACAGTACTTGCCAACGAACAGGTAATAGATGGAAAATGCGAGAGGTGTGATACAGCCGTTGTTAAAAAAGATCTTGATCAATGGTTTTTTAAGATTACAGACTATGCTGATAGGTTAATATCTGGTTTGGATGGGATTGATTGGTTAGAAGAAGTCAAAACCCAACAAAAAAATTGGATTGGAAGAAAAGTGAGCAAAAAAGGAGTAACTTATCATATTCACGATTGGCTGATTAGTAGGCAACGTTATTGGGGATGCCCAATTCCTATGATTTATTGCAAAGATTGTAAATGGAATCCGGTGCCTGAAAAAGACTTACCAATTTTATTACCAACGGATGTTGATTTTTTGCCTCACGGTGAATCACCAATTGCACGATCTAGTACTTTTCAGAAAGATGTGGTTTGTCCTAGTTGTGGAAAAGCTGCTAGGCGAGAAGTTGATACAATGGATACTTATGTCGATTCATCTTGGTACTTTTTAAGATTTTGTGATCCAAAAAACAAAAAAGAATTTGCTTCAAAGAAAAAAATAATTCCAGTTGATGATTATGTTGGTGGTGGGCATGTTGTCCAACATTTATTATTTGCAAGATTTTTTTGGAAAGTATTATTTGATTTAGGCTATATAGATAAAAAATGGGGTGATGAGCCATTTCTAAAGTTAAGAGCTCCTGGTTGGATTTTGGGACCTGACTCAAGAAAAATGAGCAAAAGATGGGGTAACGTCGTCACCCCTGACGACATAATACCTAAATTTGGAGCTGATACTTTGAGAGTGTATGAAATGTTTATGGGGCCTTTTGACATCATGAAACCTTGGAGTATTACAGGAGTTGAAGGAGCGCATCGTTTCTTGGGGAGAGTATGGAGATTGTTTAATAATGCAGGCAGTCTCCCACGAGGTGGCCAGCAGGACTCCTCGGGGGTGGGTGCCGTTGTTTCAAAGATGCACAAGACAATTAAAAAAGTAGGGGAGGATATTGAAAATTACAAATTCAATACTGCAATTTCAAGTATTATGGAATTGGTAAACGTAATTTCTGACGCCAATGCCAGTTCCTCACTCCTTCGGGTTCCTTCGGAGACCAGTCGTTCGGCTGCTGGCAATCGGCTCGAAATTATGACAAATCTTTGTAGATTGCTTGCCCCACTTGCTCCGCATATGATGGAAGAAGTTTGGCAGACAGTTTTGGGTCACAAAGAATCAATTCATCTCTCAAAATGGCCAGTTTACAACGAAAAGTATTTACAAATAGAACAAGTAGTAATTGTATTGCAGGTTAACGGCAAATTAAGATCTTCTATTACACTTGATGCTAAAATTGCAGGAAATAAAGAAAAAGTACTAAAACTTGCAAAGCAAGATGGAAAAGTGGCAAAATGGTTAAAGAGTGGAACAATCAAAAAAGAAATATTTATTCCTAGCAAGCTTGTTAACTTCGTCGTATAGCAAACTAGTAATTTTTATTCTTCTAGGACTTATTCTAATCGGTTTTGGAGTGCTTGCCATGAAAATTGATATATTCTCTAGTGGAGACAAAGTAGAAGTGCTGACATCGACCACAGAAGCCCAAGATAGTGATAAAGAAATAGTTGTGGAAATTTCAGGAGCTGTAGAAAAAGAAGGGGTTTACAAAATGAAAACAGGAGATAGAATTGATGACCTTTTAGTAATTTCTGGAGGACTTTCAGAAAACGCTGACAGGGATTGGGTGACAAAAAATATTAACAGAGCAAGCAAATTAACGGATGGACAAAAGTTGTATATTTACAAAACAGGAGAAGTAAAAGGTGTTTCAAATGTTACCGAAGCAAGTTCAACAGGTTTAATAAATATTAACACTGCAAG
This sequence comes from Candidatus Woesebacteria bacterium, assembly GCA_030699485.1. Classification (GTDB taxonomy): domain Bacteria; phylum Patescibacteriota; class Microgenomatia; order UBA8517; family UBA8517; genus JAUYMM01. The sequence continues at coordinate 2,533 of JAUYMM010000048.1, forward strand.
CCAGTCAGAACTGGAAAAGTTGGTTGGAATTGGCCCTGTTTACGGTGCAAACATCATTGAACAAAGACCTTACTCAAATGCCCAAGACTTAGTTTCTAAGGGAGCAATTAGTCAAAAAGTTTTTGAAAAAATAAAAAATGAGATATCAGTCTATTAGTTTTCTTGTTTTAATTTTTATTATTTTTTTGCGTTTTAATTTAACTAAACCAATTTATAAAAATGGTGATTTTGTAAAAATAACATCCAAAGTTTATAACGAACCAATAGTCTATGACAGACAACAATATTTAAAACTTCAGGGACTTAATTTTTATCTTCCAAAATATCCAAGTGTTACATATGGGGATAATGTTGTTGTAACTGGTCAAATTAATAATAATAAACTTGTCAGTCCAAAGTTGGTTGAAATAAAAAGTGATAAAAAAGGTTTGTATAGTTTTAGACAAAAATTAATCAACTTTTATAAATCAAGCCTTCCTGAGCCATATGCAAGTTTGGTAGCGGGTACAGTAATTGGATCAAAAAATATGCCAGAAGACTTCTGGAATAAACTAAAAGCTACAGGAACTGCCCACATAGTTGTTGCTTCAGGCACAAATGTAACTATGACGGCAGCTTTTTTAATTGGGTTACTTACTGTTTTTCTTAAAAGAAGGGTCGCAATTTGGATTACAATGGCTGGCATTTTTGCTTATGTTGTGATTTCTGGCTTTGACGCACCTATTATTAGAGCAGGAATTATGGGAAGTATATTATTAATTGGTCAGGAAAAAGGAAGACTTGTTAATTCATGGCGGATTTTAATCTATTCAGGCTTGATTATGCTTTTAATTAAGCCTACTTGGATAACTGATCTTGGTTTTATTCTTTCATTTACGGCAACAATTTCCCTCATGTTGTTGCAGAAAAAAATCGATAACAGGCTTAAAATAATTCCCGCGTTCTTCCGTGAAGGATTATCAACATCCCTTGCCGCTCAGGTTGGAGTCGCGCCTATTATTTTTGTTACTTTTGGACAGTTTAATATTCTTTCCCCAATAATTAATGCTTTGGTACTTTGGACCATTCCATATATCATGGTAGTAGGGGCATTGGGAGGTATTGTTGGTCTAATTGTACCAGTATTAGGTAGATTGATATTATATGTAGCATTTCCATTTTTACTATGGTTTACAAAAATATTAGAAATATTCTCGTATTAGTACTAATTACAGTTTGGTTGGCTGTATTTAATATTGATAATAAACTGCATATAATTGCTTGTGATGTCGGGCAAGGGGATGCAATCTTAATACAAAAAAATACTACACAGATTTTAATTGATAGTGGGTCAGGAAATAAGGTTTTGGATTGTCTGGGTCGTTACATGCCATTTTGGGATAGACAAATAGAGCTTGCCATATCGACTCATATTGATAAAGACCACAGTGGAGGATTTGTAGACGTTTTTAATAGATATAAAATAGTTAATTTTCTAACAAATGATTTAAATAACCCCATGTATGACACTCTCACGGCGAGAGTGATAAAAAAAGTGGTGGGGGGTAGTGGTACCAAGGTTATATACCCTGATGTAGGTATGGTCATTAGGGTGGGTGTGATGTATTTAGATATACTTCATCCATACGAAGGATTTAGCAGTAAAAATACAAATGATTATTCCGTGGTAAACCTCGTAAGATATGGAAATTTCAAGGCTATATTTACAGGAGATATAGAATTAAATATAAGTGAGAATATATTTGAAAGAAATAAAATAGAACCAGTGGACTATATCAAAATATCTCATCACGGTTCTAAGAATGGAACAAGTGAAAAATTGCTTCAAATCCTTAAGCCTAAAATAGCAATAATTAGCGTTGGTAAAAATAGTTATGGACATCCTAACGAAGAAGTAATAAATCTTCTTAAAAAATATAATATTAAAATTTTAAGGACTGATTTAGAGGGAGATGTAGATTATATAGTTGATTAGTATATAATTAGATTATGAATTTCAAAGAAGAAATTGTTAAAGTACTTAAAAAGATTACAAGTATTGATGATGTTAATGTGGAGTTTGCGTCTGATGAAAGATTTGGAGATTATAGTTCAAATGTTGCATTAAAAAATAAAGAACTAGATATTGATGAGATTATTAATAAAATAAACGAACAAGTTAATAATTTTATTGCAGAAAAGAAAGATGGGTTTATCAATTTTTGGTTAAAAAAAGATATACTAGTTGATAATTTGACCCAGATTGACCTGCCTAAAGGCGAGGTAAAGAAGACAGTAGTTATTGATTATTCATCACCAAATATTGCCAAACCTTTTGGCATAGGACATTTAAGATCTACTGTCATAGGACAAGCAATTTATAACTTATATAAATATTTAGGTTGGGAGTCAATTGGTGACAATCATTTAGGAGATTGGGGAACACAGTTTGGAAAACTTCTGTATATGATTGGTAAAACCAAAACAAAAGATTATTCAATTGAAAACTTGGAAAAATTATATGTTTCTTTTCACAAAGAAGCTGAAAAGGATGAAAAACTGGAAGAGGAAGCAAGAAAATGGTTTAAAAAGTTAGAAGATAATGATGCTACAGCCCGTACTATTTGGAAACAGTGTGTCAATCTATCCTTAAACGAGTTTCAAAGAATATATGATTTGTTGGATGTAAAAATAGATAATGCATTGGGAGAGAGCTTTTATGAAGAAGAAATGAAAAAGATGCTAAAAGACCCCGAAATAATCAAATATCTTGAAACAGGTGAGAATAATTCTAAAATAATAAATATTCCTAATATTAAAATACCTTTAATGTTTCTAAAGTCAGACGGCGCGACTACTTATGCCACTCGTGATATGGCAACTCTTTCTTTTAGACAGAAAAAATATAAGCCTGACTTAATTATCTATGAAGTCGGAGCAGAGCAAAAACTTTATTTTAAACAGCTTTTTGCAGCTGCAAAATTATTAAAAATAATTGATAAAGATGTAGAGCTTGTTCATACTGCCCATGGATTATATTTAGCACCTGATGGCAAGAAATTTTCAACCAGAAAAGGGAAGACAATTAAATTAGAAGAAGTTTTAACTGAAGCAATAAAAAGAGCGAAAAAGCTAGGTCAAAAAGAGGATGGGCCCGCCTACGCTGACGCTACGGCGAGGCAGGTTGGAATTGGGGCAATTAAATATTTTGATTTGATGCATTCTGTCCAAAGTGATGTAGATTTTGATTGGGAAAAGATAATGAACATGGAAGGAAATAGTGGTCCTTATTTACAATATACAGTTGCAAGAATAAACAGCGTAGTCTTAAAAGGT
>JAUYMM010000028.1 GCA_030699485.1 Candidatus Woesebacteria bacterium
ACATATCCTAGATAAAACAGTTTTATAGTAATATACTTAAATAAACATGAATTCTACAGTCGAGGAAATATTAACAAGAAGGGTTACTAACATAATTCCTAGCAAGGCAAGACTTGAGGAATTATTAAATAGTGGTAAAAAATTAAACATTTATCACGGTATTGATCCAACAGCAACAAGAATACACATTGGTCATGCAATACCACTACGTAAACTCCAAGAATTTGTAGAACTGGGGCACAATGTAACTTTCTTGATTGGAGATTTTACAGCTTTAATTGGAGATACTTCAGATAAAGACAGTGAAAGACCAGTCTTAACATACACTGAAATTAAAAGGAATTTTTTAACCTATAAAAAACAGGCAAGTAAAATTTTGGATTTTACTAAAGTTTCAGTCAAATTTAATAGTTCTTGGCTTAAAAAACTAAAATTTGCAGAAATAATTAAACTCTGTCAAGAATTTTCATTTGGAGATTTTGCAGGAAGAGAACTTATTAAAAAAAGATTAAAAGACAAGAAGAAAGTAGGTCTCCATGAAGCACTTTATCCAGTAATGCAAGGGTATGACAGTTATTTTTTAGATACAGATATTCAAATTGGTGGAGCTGATCAAACATTTAACATGATGGCAGGTCGCGTTCTTCAAAAGAACTTAAAGAATAAAGAATCATATGTTTTGGTTACTGGTTATCTAACAGGAACTGATGGTAGAAAAATGAGTAAAAGTTGGGGGAATGCAATTTGGCTAACAGACACTGCAGATGAGATCTATGGTAAAGCAATGTCACTTCCAGATGAACTTATCATTCATTATTTTGAAAATGCAACAAACACAGATAGTGGAAAAATAAAAGAAATAACAAAAGCTTTAAAAAGTGGCGTTAATCCAATTGATCTTAAAAAAGAATTGGCATATAGATTAGTTTTAGAACTACGAAATAAAAAAGATGCACTAAAAGCTAAAAATTCTTTTGAGAAATCATTTCAAAAACATACACCCGAATATACTTTAAAAATTAAACTTCAAAAAACTCTTACTGAAACTATTGCTCCGTTTACAAATCTGAAATCAGTGGGGGATGCCAAAAGATTAATTCAACAGGGAGGTTTAACAATTAATGGGGATACAGTAACAGATTTTAGCTTTAGAACCAAAAAAGATGATACAATTAAAATAGGAAAAAAAGTATTTGGAAAATTAATATGATTACAAAAAAACAAAAAAGATTATTTAAAGTTATTATAATCATTGCAGGATTTGCTCTTTTGGCAGGTTCATTTTTGCCATTTTTAGCATACCTGTAAGAAGCATATTTACAATATGGAACTTACTGATTCAGTCTCAACTTTACCATTTGTAGGTCCCAATTACGAAAAAAAATTAAATAAGTTAGGCATTTTTAGTATTTTAGATCTTCTTCATCATGTTCCACATAGATATTTAGATTTTTCTAAAATTACAAAAATTAAAGATGTAATAGTAGGTGAAACTATAACTGTCATTGGAACTGTTACATCAATTAGAAATCAAGCAACAAAAACAGGTAGACTAATGCAAATTGGACAAATTGAAGACCTTACTGGAAAAATTACAGTTGCATGGTTCTCCCAACCATTCTTAACTAGAATGCTTTTTCCAGGAGTAAAGATTGCCGTTTCTGGCGAAACAAGTTGGTTTAATAGGAATCTTGCTTTTTTCTCACCACAATACGAAAAAATTGATGAGAGCCATGAAACAGTTCATACAGGAAAAATTGTAGGAGTATATCCTGAAACAGCAGGCTTATCTTCTAAATGGTTAAAAGCAAGAATTAAATATTGTTTAGATAGAGTTAAAATAGTTGAATTCCTAAAAAACACAAAAGGTTTATTTAGTTTTGAAGAAGCAATCTATAAAATTCATTTTCCTCAGTCTTTAGAAGACTCCCATAAGGCAAAGGAACGCTTGGCTTTTAATGAATTTTATAATTTGTTAGTGGAAGCAAAGGAAAGAAGAAAAAAAAGTGAAAAAAAGAAAAGTATTTCTTTAAAAATTGATCACACGGCAATTAATAGTTTTGTAAAATCACTTCCATTTAAATTAACTAGTTCACAAAATAAAGTAATAGCTGAAATAATGTCTGACCTGAAAAATAAAAATTCAATGAACCGTTTACTCCAGGGAGACGTCGGGAGTGGAAAGACTGTCGTTTCTGCAATTGTTTCATTTGTAACTTTTTTGAATGGTTACCAAACCGTTTTAATGGCACCGACTCAAATTCTTGCAAATCAACATTATGAAACATTTAAAGAAATATTTAAAAACTATAAAATTAGAATTTCATTAATTACAGGATCAGTTGTTAAAAAAGATGTTGGGGTTAATGACATAATAATAGGTACACATGCACTATTAAATAAAATTAAAGAATTTGAAAAAATAGGCCTTGTGGTAATTGATGAACAACATAAATTTGGAGTAAAACAAATTGACTTTCTTAAAAATAAAAATCCAAATAAACTAACAATGACTGCAACTCCCATACCCAGAACGATTGCTCAAACATTATTTTCAGATATGGATCTTTCTATCTTAGACGAATTGCCAAAAGGAAGAATGAAAATTAAAACTTGGCTTGTTCCAAATCAAAAAAGAGAGAAAGCATATGAGTGGATCAGTTCACAGATCACTGTTCACCGTTCACAATGTTTTATCATTTGTCCTCTTGTGGAAGAATCTGACTCTGAAACTTTAAAGAATGTAAAATCTGTCAAGAAAGAATTTTTATTACTAAAATCTCATTTTCCTTTGCTTAATTTGGGATTATTACATGGCAAGTTAAAAGAAAAAGAAAAAAATGAAGTATTAAATGAATTTAAAAATGGAAATTTAAACATTTTAGTTACCACACCTGTTGTAGAAGTAGGAATAGATGTACCCAATGCTACTATTATGTTAATTGAAGGTGCAGACAGATTTGGTTTAGCTCAGCTTCATCAATTAAGAGGCCGTGTCGGGCGAGGGGAAAAAGAATCATATTGTCTTTTATTTACGACGAAGTCGCAAGCTCCGCTTACTGAAAACGATTCAGGTAAAGCTGTAAATAGACTGACAGAATTGACAAAAATTAATTCTGGTTTTGAACTGGCTGAACTTGATTTGAAACTTCGTGGGGCAGGGGATGTCTTGGGTACAAAACAAAGTGGCTTTGGAAACTTAAAAATTGCTAATTGGTCTGACACTAAATTAATAATGCTTGCATCAAAAGCTGTTTCCGCATATAATTGACCTTATGGCACCGCTTCCAAAGAAAAAACACAGTCATGGTAGAACAACCAGAAGAAGAAGTACTTTTAAGGCTTCTTTGTCTGCAATTTCAAAATGTTCTGAATGTAAAAAATTAAGAGAGGCACACAAAGCCTGTCCTCACTGTGGCCATTACAAATAAATTTTTTAAATATGAAAACAGCCACTGATCCAAGGCAATTGATGTCACTAGCTCAAAGATAATGCAAAATAAAATTATAGGTTTACTAACCAAACTTACTAAAATTCCTTCAAGTTATCCAAAGGAAAAAAAGATTTCTACTTTTTTAGAATCAGAGCTTAAGTCTAGAGGATTTAAAATAACAAAACAAAAAGTATCAGAGGATAGATATAATATCTTCGCAGAGAAAGGTATAGGAGCGAAACCAATATTATTTTATGGACACATGGACACAGTATCCATTCATGATTCCAAGAAATGGAAAACTGATCCTTTTACACTAAAGATAAATGGAGATAATGCTTATGGATTGGGTGTTAGTGATATGAAGAGTGGAATAAGTGCATTTATTGAAGCAGCAACAGATACAAGTACCCCTGTTAAAATTTTCCTAGCGATAGATGAAGAAAATATCTCTGAAGGCTCATGGAGTGCTATCAAAAGTAATAGAAGGTTTTTCAATGATGTTGAGCTAATAATATCTGCTGAGCCAAGTTTTGGACTAGGTTTAAATAGTATAACTAGAGAGAGAACTGGAAGATGTATATATGAGATTAAGTTTATTGGTAAAACAAAACATATTATTAGATACAAAGAAGCTGTAGATGCAATTCAAAAATTATGCAATTTTGGTTACAAATTCTATTCCAAACGAGATAAACTTTTTAAGTCAAAGGACACAGTTGCTCAATTGAGATTGGTCAAAGCAGAGTCGAATGGAATGAGTGTTTGCGGCGAAGCGAAGGCTGAGGTTGAAGTTATGTTAGGTAGTACAGATTCAATTGTGTCTGTTCGAAAACAATTACAAACACTTACTAATGATAAGGTAGAAATAAAATCAAGAAAAACACCTTATTTGGAAGGATACGCGTTTAAGGTGTTTCCATATGAAAAAATAATTTCAAAAATTATTAAAAATAATACAGAAAAAGAAATGAAATTGTACGCAAGAAAATCTGTCGGCGATGACAATGTTCTGGCAACACTAAAAATTCCAGTAATAACATGGGGAACTGAAGGTGGAAATGAACATACTGCAAATGAATTTGTAAAAATTAGTAGCCTTTTAACATTAACCAAAATGTATAAGGAACTTTTAAATAAAATTGGGGAAATAAATAGAAAATGAAAAACCAAAAAACCAGCGATGTGGTCAACACATTTCTAAAAATAGTTCAAATCGATAGTCCCACTGGATTTGAACAAGGAATGTCTAAAGAAGTTAAGAATTACTTAGACAAAATTGGATTAAAAACAAAAATTGATAAAAATGGAAACGTAATTGCATTTTTGGAAGGTAATAAAAAGCTTGAGCCATATATGTTAAATGCTCATTTGGACACAGTAGAACCAGGAAGAGGAATCAAACCAAAAATTATAAATGGATGGATTAAATCGTCTGGAAAAACAATTCTAGGAGCTGACAACAAAACTGCTGTAGCTGCAATTTTAGAAACTATAAGAAAAATCGTATCTGAAAAATCTGATCTACAAAAAAGACATCCATTAGAAATTGTTTTTACAACTTCAGAAGAATCAGGAAACTATGGTGCAGCTAAATTAGATTATTCAAAAATAAAATCAAAACTGGGTTATTCTTTTGATGTTTCATCTGTAAATTTAGGGGATATTATGGTTTCTGCCCCATTTTATAATAGAATTGATATTGAAATAATTGGTAAATCTGGTCACGCCAAAGATCCAGAAAAAGCAGTTAATGTTTTACCAATCTTTGCGAAGGTTATAACTAAATTAAAAATTGGAAGAATCTCAAAGTATACTCTTTCAAATATTGGGATTGTTAAAATTGGTGAGGCTGTTAATTCAATACCTGGTAATGCAATTGTCGTTGGTGAAGTACGAAGTACGGTAGAAAAAGAATTGAATGTCGTCACAAATGAAATTGTAAAAAAGTTTAAACAAGAGGTTACAAAATCAAAGGCTAAAGTAACTGTTAAAATTACTCGAGAAAATGGAGGATACAAATTTGAAAAGGATGACGAATTTGTAATTAAAACTGTCAAAGTTGTAGAATCTTTTGGTCTTAAACCAAAACTAATTGATTCTTTCGGCTGTGCTGACGCAAATATATTTGCAGAGCATGGTATAAAAATGCTTTCTGTTGCAGACGGATCACAAAGTGCACATACATTCGATGAAAGGATTAAAGTGTCAGACCTAGAAAGATTAAGCAGTCTTATTTATGAATTAGTAAACAATTAAATGAAAGAAAAAATACCAGTTTACTATTCACCGAAAACAGTTCTGAAAAAGTGTTTAGTAGACTCAATGCACTTACAAAAACAAATTCAGGGTTTGATCTGGCTAATCTTGATTTGGAGCTTCGCGGGGCAGGGGATGTCTTAGGTACAAAACAAAGTGGCTTTGGAAACTTAAAAATTGCAGACTGGAGCGATACAAAATTAATTAATCTTGCATCAGAAGCTATAATTTGACATATTTTCCTTTCGACATATAATACTTATCTATATGGTAGAGCGAAGACTTATTATTAAGAGTTCCGATTTTATTTCTTGTGATGTTCCATGTGATGAATTGTACGCTCGTATAGTTGCAGGTAGTAAAGTTAAAGGAGTTGCCACGACAGATTCAAAAAGATGCATCGCCCAAGGTGCAGCTTTAAGAGGACAACATCACAACCTTCAAACGGGGCACGCAGACAATTTACCTGCATGTAGAGTTTGCATTGTTTACACAGCAATTGACAAACCAACATCACCAGTATAAAATACTTCATAATGAACAAGAATATTACTACCGCTACAACAATTCTCTCTAGGAGAGATTAGTTTGTAGTGGGAGGAACTTAAAAAGTTCATATCAACTCTCACTTATCTGAGAGTTTTTTACGTTTATAGACAATACCATCTAAAATGAATATCGAAACAAAAAATTTAATACACAATATACCAGATGCTATTATTGAGCCAAACACTTTTGGTGACGAAAGTGATTTAAGCACAAGATTTGATAACAATCTTATGGGAATAATGAAAAGACCAGATCTTTCAGTTAGTTCTTTTCCCTGTACGCCAGAACGCATAGAGGAAGTTAAAATAAAGCTCGTTGATCATTTTATCTCTGTTGCAAGTGATTTAGGTACTGTAGGTTCGACTGGAGGAGAGTTGACGTTAGCTCAAGGACACATTGACAGACTTTTTCAAAAACTTATTCAAACAGGATCCACTTCCGAAAAAGATTTTATTAAAGGTGGCGCACTTGAATTTTATAAAATTTCAAAATATATCCTCGGACCTCTTTGGACTGGTTATGTAAACAAAGTTTTTTCCAACGGTGACGGAAACGGAGTCTACTTATTTGCCGCACGAGATGCAACTCCAATTTATTGGGCAGCAAAGGGAATGTTGTCTCCTTCTTATTCTCGAAAATATCCGATCGACAATTCCAAGCTGATACATGTAGATTGGAACAGATGGTTTATGGGTCAGGAAGACGAAACAGATGATGGAAGAAAACCACTTCCATTTGATCATCCACACATGAAATCTTTTTATAAACAAATGGGTTTTGCAAATGGCCAGACTGTCAAAATTGTAGAACCAGGTGCTTGGGGATCAGCTGCAAATGCATTACGTACAGTTATGCCTGATCAAAAATTTGAATTATGGTTTATGTTTAGTCACATGCCAGAATATATATATGGTTTTCTCAACGACAACGCTCCTAGAATGAGCGATAAATATTTTGAGATGATAAATGATACTGCAGAAGCAGTTCCAAAACCCTACGTTCGTCCTGAGACCCTTGCTGAACACGAAAATACTATTGTTGCAGATCTACGTGGCAAAATCATCAATTCGCCATATATGAAAATTTGGAGTTGGGCAGTGAACCAAGGTGCATATGACGCTGGTATTCATTATGTAAAAGGTGAAAGAGTTGATATAAAACAACATATTGAAAAAATTATTGAACTTTCAAAACTTTCTCAAAAAGGTAATTGGACAGGCGTACTTCCAAATAATACTATGACTTGGACGGAGGGTGAAAACTGGAGAAAGAATTGGAAATGGGGAAAAATTCCACCACTTAAATAAAAATGAAAATCGCAGTAGTTGGAGACATAGGCATTGATTATTATGAAAATCTTAATTTGTTAAAACCTGGTGGAATTGCATTTAATTTCGCATATAATCTTAAAAAATCTGGTGTAAAAAACGTTTCTTTGGTTTCCGTTTTGGGCAACGACGAATACACCAAAAAACTATTGGCAGTTCTAAAAAAGACAAAAATAAATTCAAACAATATTCAAAAAATTTCTGGAAATTCACCCAAACAAAATATTTTTCTTAAAAAGGGAGAAAGAAAATTCACTGGTTACGCGCCCGAGGTACTTAAAAATTGGAAGTTAAGAAAAAAAGATATTGAATTTATTAAAACACAGGACGCAGTTTTTGTGCCATTGAACGACGGAATGAAGCACATTTTTGATGCAATCAAGAAAATAGACCGAGTAATAAAAGTTGTTGATTTTTCACAGGATTCTGAATTTGCTGATTTTGACAAAAAAGAAAATGTAATTACTAAAAATGCTAAATATTTTGATATAATTTTTGTAGGCGGCAAGAAAAAACATCAAAAACTAATTCAATCGCTATCTGAGAAATATTCCAAAAAAGTGTTTGTTCTAACTCTTGGTAAAAGTGGGAGTATCGGTTTCTTAAATAAATCTACAATTAATCAATCAGCTTATAAAATAAATCGCATTGTAGACACAACAGGTTGTGGAGATGCTTTCCAAGCCGGATTTTTAGCAAGTTGGATAAAGAAGAAAAATATCAAAACTGCTTTACAAAGTGGAACCAAAAGAGCATCCAGTATAATAAAGCATGTTGGTTCGACCCCCTTAATACTCAAATGAAAAATACTATCAAAATAAAAGTAGAAGAACTGAACATCGAAACTTTTAAGCCTTTCGGTCAAATTGTTTTAGGTCCTGTAGAAAAACCTAACTATAAAGATATTTCGTGGAAATCCCTTTTTCCTGTAGCACAAATCCATTTGCCTCAAGGAGAATTGGGTTGGGTAATCTCAAAAAAGCCGAAAAAAGGAATGATTATTGAAGGTATGGAAAGAGAGCCGGAAATAGAGATTATTTGGCCTGTAGACAAACCAATTATTCAAGTAGTTTCCATACCCGGAAATCTAAGTGATCATTCGGAGCAACCGAATGCTAAAAGTACCAAGGCTTTTTTGATTAAACCTGGACAAGTGATAATCATGAAAGCCGGAACTTGGCACTATGCGGCATTTCCTGCAGGTTCAAAAGAAGTTTTTTACTACTTCATGACAAAAGATCACCCAAGAGAACCTGGATGGAAGGATGTTGCGTGGGTACCTTTCAAAGATGAGGTAGTAATTGAGATTGAAAATTAATTTAACTTAGTTTTGATGGTAGATCAATTAGACTATTAAGACTTTTCATAATCTCGTTGTTTGCGGCGATTACGAAACTTCTATTCCCCATACCTTCAATCGAAAACTCTAGGCCTGGTTTGGCCATCGGCTCCATTACGCAACCTGCTTCCCTTGCAAGAAGAAATACTGCCGGCCATTCATGAGGTCCCAATTCATATAGCAATGCTGCTTGTAGTTTGCCAGACACTACGTAGCAGGCCTCCGAAAGAGAACACATTTCCATGTGCACCCCCCCAATATTATCCCAAAATCTTCGTGTCATCGCAAAAAATCTTTCTGGGTGATTCAGGTAGCTTGTTGATACAACAGATATTTTTAAATTTGTCTCCTTTGAGGGAACTGCAATATTCCCATTTAGTTTAGTTCCAGAAAACATTTTTGCCATAAATGACTCGTTTTTGATTGGAAATCTAACCATACCTAAAATTGGAAAGTCTTTATATCTCAGACTAACAGCAATTGCACATTCGTCGTTTCCCGCTTTATAATTGGTGGTCCCGTCTATTGGATCAATAGCCCACATCCAGTTGCTTTTTTTATCCGTTTTATCTCCGTATTCTTCCCCATAGACATTGTGGTTTGCAAAGTGATTTTTAACCCAATCTTGGAATAACGACTCTATTTCAGTGTCTGCCGGAGTCGCAAAATCATTTTGAGATTTGTACTTAACCACAAGGTCTTCTTTCCCATGGTTATCTATAAATATTCTAGTCGCCTTATCAAAGAAATCCTCCAGCTCTATTTTCGCTTTCTCGACAACCCGATCGAGCTCCTCCCGAGGAAGATTCAAATATTCACTTTGTAACATCTCTTTCATATTTGTCATTTTAACACTTTTAAAACGTCAATTACTTTTTTCGCGTCTATAACCCCAAGTTTTTCTTCAAACATTGACCCAGCTAAAAACCCCCGAAAATTATCCTTTTTAATCCACTCTATATCTTCGCACTTTATGCCACCAGAAACCAATATTGGAATATTAAACTTATTGTTTGAACCATGTAAATGTGCATTATCTTTTCCCAAAACTACAGCAGCTGCAGAGTTTAAATTAGCCTTTTGAGCCGAAGCTTCAAAATTGGTAGGATTGACCAACGGATAATAGTTAGAATTAGATCCTGCTAAAATTATAATATTCTTTGCATCTATATTTCGTTGAAAATCTTTTACCAAAGCTGGGTTTGGTTTAAAAATAAAGGAATGATCGAAATTCGCCTCTTCCTTAGAGCATTCAATAGGATCAACAAATTCATCTACAGCAACAAAATCCAAACTAGCAGATTTTGCTATCGTTAGAGCACCATAAATATCAAAAAGAATTAGGTTTATACCAACTCTAAATTTGCCTTCCGATTCCTTTTTCGCAATAAGAGCCAAATTAAAATAATAATCTAGTAGATTTTTGTCATCATAAAAAATTCTATGTGGTCTATCCATATAGCTCTCTAAGACAACACCGTCTATACCAGTTTCACGAAGCTTTACTAGATTCTCCTTTAGATTTTGTGCAACATGTTCAAAACTGGGATGTCTCTCGAAACCAATGGCCGGGAGCAATCTTAAACCCGCAATTGCCACAATATCTTTCCCAAAAACCTCATCAAATATTTTATTTGTATCTTTTTCTTCCGATGCCAAATCTTTATGCTCAGCTACCCATTTTGAATAAAATTTAGCCTGGCTTTCGGAAATTTCTTCAACTGGCAAATATTCTTTCATATATTTTGCAATATACCCCTAAGTTTTTTAATCTCACGAACAGATTCATCAGTTCTATCGATTCCATAAATTGTATCCATAATCAAAAAGTCCATATACTGCCAAAGTCCATAAATGGCTACATATTTATCGATGTCCTGCGAAATGCTTCCACCAGCTTTTGTGTAACCTTTCAAAAAATCTTGCGAGGCATCCATGCCGCCTATTTTCCAAGCCAGCCATAAAGACAAATCAAATGACTTTCCTTCGATACCGCCCCTTTCAAAATCTATGACTGAGACATTCCATTTCCCATTGGTTTTATTTGCAATCAGGTTTCCATCCCAGAAATCTCCATGAGAAAGCGTAGGCTTCCCATCATTGTCAATTAAGCGAAGTACAGCTTCACTAGAGTATAGCTTTGCAACATCCTGTAAAAATGTTTTCCACTCATCTTCACTGTCAACCAGATCGCTAAAATGTTCGAGCTTATTTACCTTGTCATACATCCCATAAAGACAACTCAAGGTGGTCGTTACTTTTGTTAAAAAGTATTTTGACCACGTATCAAATCCCTTTGCCTCAATTTCCAACGTTCCAAATCTTCCTGCTAGAAGTGGAATACTGTTTATACTTGCAAGGATTTTTCCTTTTTCAAATTCCAACACGGATAGCTCCTGAGGACTCACATTCGGAACTCTTAAATCAACACATTTTTTGCCCTCAACTATCGTTTCTATGAAAAGTTCTACCTCTCCTTCAGGCCTTCCATACAAAATAGGGTATGGGGCAGCAATCCCTTCGTTTTGGATTAAAGCCAATATTTTTGACTCATTTTCTAGTTTATTGGGGTTCCATCCTCCTATTTCTTCTGACAAAGTGACTTCTCTTGGCTCGCGTTTTGTTTCAGAGATCTTGATTATCGATTTAAATTTTTCTCCCTGTACGGTGACAAGCTCGGCTACAAAGACATTGTTTGTCATTGCAGACACGTCTCGACTAAACCCTTCAACTGAAGATAAACCTACGCCATTTTTGGCCAGAAAGGAACTAACTTTTTGATCAAGGGAAGCGCCTAGACCCTTCTCCCTAGTCGATCCCAAAACTGTATTTCTAACAATTTCTATCATTTCTTTAAAATAGGCAGAACTGGTGTATAATATCAGACGATGGGTGTAGAAACAAGGATTGAGGAAAAAAGTGTATCTGAACAGAAAGGCATAACAGCCCTGAGGGAGATTTTGTCTAAAACGGATTCCGTCTGGATAACTGATTTAGATGATACAATAAAAGAGTCTAGAAGGGTTCTTTGGGCTGATGGAAAAGAAAGAAAGTTGCACCCAGAAACGACCATTGCCCTATTGGCTATAAATAAAGCAGGTATAAAACTTGGGATTGCTACAGAACAAACTTTTGCCGAAATTTTACCATTCATAACTGACCTCAGTGAATTAACCCTGAATTCTAAAAATCCATATGCTTTATTCAATGGATTAATCGTAGGGGAGGGAGGGAGTGTTCTAAAAAGTGCACAAAAAGATTTGGTCGTTATTGCCCCTAAACGTGTACTTGAAGATAAGAAAAAAATAGACAATGGGATCAAACAAATCCTAATTCCATCAAAAGTAGAAGGACGTTTCTATCTAAAAGGAACGAACCCCGAGGAAGGTACCCTTGTCAGACCACCCCCAGATGAAAATGCTTACCAGGCAAGTTCTAGTATTTGGGAGGACGGGCCACACCAAAGTGAAGATCCTAGTTACGTTAAAAGATATGGTAAGAATCAGCAAGTTGTTGAGGGCTTAATTGCAGAATTGGGTATAGAGAGTTTGAGAGCATTTGAAGCAGGTAACGGAACCTTGAGAATTACTGGAAAATTTATAAACAAAAGGCACACGCTTTCACTTTTGGCTGTATATGGCTATTTGGATCTTTCAAAGACTATTTATTCATGTGACGGACCAAACGACCTTGGTTTGGCAGACAAAATCAAATCTAAAGGAGGAGGGGTTGTTGCAGTTTCTAATGCAATTGCTCAACTCCATGGGCTATCAGACTATTCTGCAACAAAAGTCGCTGGATTAGGTTTTGCAGAAGCGGTTTCATTGATTTTTCCGAATGAATATATACAGGCAAAAAAAGAATTGCAACACCTCAAACTGGCATGAAAGAAACAAAAGAAAAAACAAACCCAACCCAAATTGCATTTTTTGATGCAGATAAAACCTTGTGGCAAGTAGTGTCTCAATCGAAAGGAGATGATTATGCTAGCAAGGGTGCTTTTGATGGGATTAGTCGCACTTTTATCCTTGATCAAGAAAATGTAGTAATTAGGCTTGAAGATGAAACTAAATTGATTTTAAAGGATGGCGTCATAGAAACTTTAGAGAAGCTAACAAAGGAAGGTGTTGCGATTGGAATTATCAGTGACAACGTTTACGAGGACGTTCAAAAAGTCAGCGAACTTCTTAAAATTTGGCAATATTTCGATAAAGCTTTTACAAACGTCATTCTCTGGAACGGACCTGCAGATAAAGCATTGATGATTTTTGAAATCCTCAATAATCAACCTAAAATTGAAAAATCAAAAGTCTTATTAGTGGATGATGGGGAAAGGTATGGTACTCAAATGGCACAGTCTGGACATAATTTCATTCTTTCTCCAAAAGCCACTTTCCCAAAAGCTTTAATATTGGAATTTTTTGGCATAAAATAAATTATGAATAAAATGGAACAAATATTTAATGTTAAAAAACCCATAATTGGAATGTTGCATTTAGATTACTTAGTTGGTGAAAATTTTAAAGGATTAGACATCGTTCTTCAAAAAGCCTTGGCAGACATAAAAGCGCTTGAAGAAGGTGGAGTTGATGGAATTTTAATTGAAAATTGGAAAGAAGATTCTATTGGTGAATTTGTTAGTAAAGAAACTGCAAAAAATTTTATGAGTGCTTGTAAAAAACTTTCTAAATATATTCATATCCCATTTGGAATTAATGTATTAAATAATGATTACAAAGTTGCGTTTACCGTAGCTAAAGAAGTGAAAGCGACTTTTATTGAACTTGATGTTTTTGTTGATGATGTAGAATCAGATTTTGAAAACAATATTGAAGCGATACAAAACCCATTTCAAATCCATCCAAACCCAAAAGGTATTATTGCTTACGCAAAAAGTATTGGTGCAGATAACATTCCTTTATTTGTGTTTGTTCAACCTAAACACTATAAAATGTTAGATAAAGAAAAATCTATTCAAACATCTGTTAAAGAAGCAATCAAAAATGGTGCAACTGCCGTTCTAGTCACCAAGCATACAGGATTTGCGCCAACTATTGAATTGATAAACGAAGCGAAATCAGCATCTGAAGCGATACCAGTGGGTATAGGAAGCGGATTTAACTCAGAAAACGCAAGTGAATTCTTGAAAATTGTAGACTTTGCAGTAATCGGTACTTCTATCAAAATAAATAGTATAACCGATAATCCGGTTGATAAAAATAAAGTTATAAACTTAATGAAAATAGTTAGAGCTGTTAGAATTTGACAATATAGTTAATTGGTAATATATTAACCAGAATGGAAAGAATAAATTTAGCAAATATTAACGAGAAGAGTGTGAGGGAAGCGAAGTCGATAGTTTATCAAATGGCCAGAGATTACTCTCCATTAATTGGTTTAGATTTTGACAAGCAAATATTACCAGATCTTGCTAATTTTAATTTTTGGGAAGTCGATTATTTAACAGGTAGTGAATGGGGTTTAAGCATAATGGACGCTTACAGATGCCTTGTGGATGTTCACAGAACAACTCAAATCATGGGCGGTATAAAAGAAACAATAGATTCACTCAGGGTTCAGGGTAAAAAAGAAATATATGCAATTGACGCTGGAACAGGAACTGGTGTCTTTTCAATCTATATGGCAGCTTTAGGTGTTGACAAGATTTTCGCACTAGAATTAAATGAAAAAACAGCTGAGCTTGCCGAAAAGTATATAGCAAGTTATGGTTTAACTGATAAAATTAAAGTAATTGTCGGAGATGCCACAAAGATGGACATACCAGAGTTGCACACCAGACCAGCGGATATTTTAGTTTCAGAAAACCTATCAGGTGGACTTTTTGCAGAACCTCAATTCCAAATTATTAATCACTTATCGAAATTTTTAAACCTTGAAGCGCCAATCTTGCCATTCAAAGCTAATCTTTCAGTTGGTGTCGGATATGGATATTGGGATAAAGTTGATTGGAATAATAAAACCCCCAGAATCGAAATCGCAGCAAGAAGGGTGCCAAACATAACAGATTATCTAAATGGTGTGGAATTTGCATCAGTTTTATCAGAGAGTGGAATGTCTGTTCCAAGAATTACGAATGACGTAACTGTAAATGCAGAAACACCTGCAAATACTCTTTTGATTTCAACCTTTTTTCAAATCAATAAAACTGGAATTAAATATGAACTTACACCAAACTCTGCCGAGTTTTTAGGCAAAACAAGTGCAATTAAGCTTCCAAACAATGCTATTCCACAAAACGGTAAATTAAATGTTAAATTTAATTATGAAGCTGGTTTTAGTATAAAAAATAATCCAGATTCACTGACAGTAAACGGTAATTTGATTACCTTAAAGGATAGATAATAAAATGTCTCAACACGAAAAACTCTTAAACGATTTAATAGAAATAAAATCTTACTCTGGCGAAGAAGAAAAAATACGTGATTTTATTTATGGGTGGTTTGAAGAAAAAGGAATTGAAAGTTTTATTCAAGACGAAAACTTGGTTGTTCATTTCAACGGAAAAGATCAATCTAAGGCGTTTATTTTCAACTCCCACATGGACACAGTTTCAAAAGGGGATCAAGAATGGAAATATGGTCCATGGACACCAACTATTGAAGGTGACAAGTTAGTTGGTTTAGGTGCATCTGATATGAAGGGTGGCCTCGTCGCATCAATGTTACTCGCAGAAAAAATGCATAAAAAAGGTAAGCCTCAAACAGATATGTGGTTTACATATGTTGTCAAAGAAGAACAAGATGGGAGTGGTACTCAAAGCTTTGCTGATTGGTTTAATAAAAATGGTTACCCACAAAAATATACTGATGTTGCAGGAATTTTTACAGAACCTACAAACCTAAAGGAAATTGAGCATGGACATAGAGGTAATCTTTTTCTTAAAATTACTGCAATCGGTGATTCGGGGCATGGCGCTAGACCACATTTAATTCAAAAGCATTCTGTTCGTGAAATTATTAGATTTTCAGATATTCTACAAGAACAATTTACAACTTGGAGAAAAGAGTTTAATGATGGAAAATTTGAACCTCCAACTGTTGGTGAAATGACTTCAATTCAAGCAGGTGTTGCGATAAAAGAAATTAACGGTCAAAAAGTTATTGAGGTTGAATCTCCTAATAAATTTCCGTCAGTTGCTGTTGCAACTTTTGATATTCGTACAACACCTGATTTTCATAAAGTTGCATTCGATCGAATTGTAAATCTAGCTAATATAAACGGAATGAAAGTAGAGTATGCATTTCCACCTGGCCCAGCAGGATATACTGACATAAACGAAAAAATAGTTAAGGTGGCAACTGAAATTGTAAAGGATGCCAAACTTACTGTTTCTAAAGGTTCCGCTGATTTAGGATTTTTAACAGCACATGGAATTAAAGCAATTATTTTTGGCCCAGGTATTAAAGAGCAATGTCACAGAGTAAATGAATACACATATCCAGCACAAATTCTAGAAGCTGTCGAAATATATAATCAAATCGTAACCACTTGGGCAAAATAAATCATCATGCGAAAAGAATTTGAAAATAAAACCGAATATTCTAAAACAGAAATAGAAAAATGGTTTGACTATTCAAAAGATACGGAAATTGAGAACGATGTGGTATGGATTAACGAACCCCACCATTTTGAGGATGTATATGCATTTCTCGTTCAGGGCAGTTCTAAAGACCTACTAATTGACACAGGTATGGGTATTGGGAAAATTTCTAATGTACTAAAACAGAATCGAAAATCAAATAAAGAATTAATTGTTGCCAATACCCATTGGCATTTTGACCACATCGGTGGAAATTCGGAATTTGAAAAAGTCTTGGTTCCAAATAATTCTAATGAAATTAGGGGGATTGAAAAAGGTTGGAGTAAAATGGAAATGTCTAAATACTTTTTCTTTGATGGTTTTTGGCACGGAGGTGCTCCGAGTTTTTTCAACACAGAAAGTTTTGGAATTACAGGTTACACAAATACTGTAAAAATGCCTGAAGAGATTAATCTTGATAATAGAATAATTATTCCAATTGAAACACCTGGGCACACTCCAGGTAGTTTATCTTTTTTTGATTCTACAAATGGTCTTTTATTTACTGGAGACTTACTTTACGAAGGTCCATTGTACGCATTTGAACAGGAGAGCAACCCTGATGACTACCTAGAAAGCCTTAAAATTATTTCTAAATTACAAATTGAAACTATTTACCCTGGACATAATCACTCAACAACTAAAGATTTTCCAAATTTAATTAATGAGGCAATATCACTATTTGAAAGAGCTAAAAATAAAGAAGTTTGGGATTCTGATGGTGAATTTAGCGGTACTGTTGAATATCAACACCCAGAAATAAATAACGGCAGAAGACTAAAGATAATTGTTAGTAAAGATTATGTTAAGTAGACACATTAAAACCCTAAAATTTGACAAATTAAGGTTATAGGTATATATTTCACAGTAATCCTAAATATGAATAGTTTTAGATTAAACAGAATTAATAGAAGGAGACGTACCGGTCTCTGATTTATAACCCGCCTTTGTAGCGGGTTTTTTAATGAATTAAATATGGAAAGACTAATAAATAAAGAAAAATTAGGAGTATTTGAAGAAACTGCTCAATTAAAAAAAGTTATTATGTGGGGACGTCCAAGTACCGAAGCTGTATTAGCTCAACTCTTGCCTAAGGAAATAAGTTGTTTTGAATTTGATTTTATAGTACCAACAGCAAGAATAGAATTTGTCAATGCAAAACATCTACTTGAAACACAGGGTGTAGAAGTAGTTTGTGTAAAGGATTTACTTGCACAAATGATAACGGCAAAAGGAATAAAACCGAGAGTAAATTTAGAAACACTTAAAAGCGAACTAAAAGAAAAAGGGTATGAATATTCCGAAAAGTACAAGGGTAAGGAAATTTCTAGTCGGGAAGTTCTTGAGTGGATAGACCCTATCCTAACCGAAGATATTAAAGAATATGGGGAAAATAATGCCATTATAATAAATGACATGTTGTCTTTACAATCAAAAAATGGACTCCCCTTAGCTAATGTGATATATGCAAGAGATCAGTCAAATCTTTTGGGGAATGTATGGGTATGGTCGTCAATGGAACACGATATTAGAAAAGACGAAGTTAGGTTGTATAAAGATATTCTCAGCTGGTCAGGAATTGTTAATTCACAAGTAATAGAAATACAAGTTACAGAAGACGCTAGATTTGAGGGCGGTGACGGAATAGTTCATAATGGTATTTGTTACATTGGAGTTGGCGGAAGAACGAATTTAAGAGGGGTTTCGCAAGTTGCACCCGCAATACTTGCACAGGGTTTAAGAGTCGTTGCTGTTTATGATGGAAAAAGAACTAGAAAAGAAGAACCAGAAATGGATGCTATGCACCTTGACACTTTTTGGATGCCATGTGGTGAAAATAAGGTTGTAGTTTGTGGAGATGAATCAAAAAGGAGAAGATTTATTGAACTTACCATGGATAACAATAACTTAAAAATATCTAGAAATGGAATGTTTTCAGATCATCTAAAAACTGTTGGCATGGAATTAATTCCACTTACAAAGTATGAACAATTACATTATGCACCAAATTTTGTGAATATAAATAATAAAACAGTTGATTTATCACTTTCTGACAAGAATGGATTAATTGAGGAGTTAGGCTCAGCAGGTATTAAGGTCGAATCCGCAAATTTAGTGGAAATTACTAAAGCTTATGGTGGATTGCATTGCATGACAGCTGCTATAAAAAGGGGGTAAAATGAAAGCAGAACGAAACAACATGACTGACAATAACCCTTTGTATATTATTCAAAAAACAGAAAATCAATTGATCAAAGCTATTGAGTCTCAATTGGTAAACAAGAATCAAACTCCAAATATTATTGAGGCTCCACTTTCCACAGGTTTTGATTATGGTATTAATCTTACAAGTTTAGCTAGTCAAGAAGGATTATCGCCCCACGATCTAGCCTTACAGATAGCAAATACTATTGACGGAGCTGAAGCTGTAGGATCGTTTTTGAATTTTAAATTAAATATGTCTGAATTTGGTCATTCGGTAGTGGATCAAATCTTAGATATGAAATCTGATTATGGTAAAGAAAATGAAGGAAACGGACAAAGAGTGGTTATTGATATGTCTTCTCCGAATATCGCAAAAAGAATGAGCTATGGTCATTTACGATCTACAATTATTGGTGATGCTTTGGCAAATCTCCATAGGTCAGCAGGATACGAAGTTATTCGTGATAACCATATTGGCGACTGGGGAACGCAATTTGGCAAGTTAATCGTTGCAATTAAAAATTGGGGCAATGAGCAAGAATTATTAACTTCAGATGATCCTATTGGTGTACTTCAAGATTTGTACGTTAAATTTCATTCAGAAGAAGAAACTGAAAAAGGTGTTTTAAGAGAAGAAGCTAAACAAAAAATTGCTCTACATAGTGTTGAATCAATAACTGGATTAAAAGAAACAATTGAAACAATAAGTCAAGAAATAATGACTAGAAAGAAAATACCTAAAATTGAATTAGATATGACAAAAATAACTGAAGATGCATTAGATAGAGTAATCGTCACAAGTCTAGAAAAAGAAGGCAGAAATTGGTTTTTGAAACTTGAAAAAGGTAATAAAGAAGCTCGAAGACTTTGGAAACTTTGTATTGACCTGTCACTAAAGGAATTTAACCAAATATATGAAGTGCTGGGTGTTAATTTTGAAGAATCGTTTGGTGAAAGTTTCTATGAAGGAATGCTTACAGATGTTATTAACAAGGTGTCATCAAGTAAGGCGGGGCATATTAGCAATGGAGCATTAGTGATTGATATGGAAGATAAAGGATTAGGCGTTGCGATTGTACAAAAATCTGACGGAGCAAGTGTTTATATGACCAGAGATTTGGCTTGTGCAATTTACCGTGAGGAGGAAATGAAAGCTGATAAAGCAATTTATGTTGTTGGGGATGATCAAAAACAATATTTTGAACAGCTTTTTGAAGCTCTAACTAGGTTGGATTACAAAATCGGTAAAAATTCCGTTCATGTCTATTTTGGAATGGTAAGTTTACCAGAAGGCAAAATGTCGACTAGAAAAGGTAGAGTAATTTTATTAAAAGATGTCTTAAATGAAGGCTTTAAAAAGGCGAAAGATGTTATTGAAAAGAAAAGTCCAGAACTGAATAAAAATGAAGCGCTTAAAAATGAAATTGTCAGACAGGTTGCTGTTGGGTCTTTGAAGTGGAATGATTTATGCCAAGATCCTAGAAAATCAATTATATTTAATTGGGATAAAGCATTAAATTTTGACGGAAACTCAGCTCCATATGTTCAATACACCGCAGTTAGAGCAAATAGTATTATAGAAACGTCAGAGATAGACATAATCTCGCTACTAAAAAACAATGTTAATTCAAAGAAGGATTATCAAGAAGCTTCTGAGAAAGCATTAATTAGACAATTGGCAAATTTTCCTAGTGCAATTAAAGATGGATTAGATAATAATTCACCAGCAAAAATAGCTTCTTATGTATTTGAACTTGCCAAAAGATTTAATTCTTTTTACGGTAAAAATAGAGTCTTGGGTATCGACGATGAAAACATAGCTTCATCTCGTTTGAAACTTGTAGCAGCTACATCTCAAACAATTAAAAACTCGCTTGCAATTTTAGGCATTGAAGTTCCTCTAAAAATGTAGACAGAAATCGTATATAATGATTCAAATATGAAAACAGCTACTGACCCAAGGCATTTGAGAAGGAGGATTGCAATTAAATCTCTATTTGCAGAAAGTTTTACAAAACAAAAAAATGTCCCTGATATGGTTATTGAAATTAAAAAGCAAACTAAAAAAATTAATAAAATTATAGTTGACTCTGCTCCAACATGGCCTATTGAAAAAATTAACAGAATTGACCTAGCTATCCTTCATTTAGCTATATATGAACTACTAAATGAAGACGTGCCAGCAAAAGTTGTAATTGATGAAGCAGTGGAACTTGCTAAGGAATATGGCTCAGAGAGCTCTGGTTCATTTGTTAATGGAGTATTAGGAACAGTATATGATCAAATTTCTTAACCAAAATTTACTAAAACAAGCATTAACTCATAGATCGTGGGTAAATGAAAACACCAAAAATAATGGTACTAATGAAAGACTTGAATTTTTGGGAGACGCTATTTTAGAATTTGTTGTATCACTTTCAATTTATAATAAATTCCCAAACGAAGAAGAGGGTTATTTAACTGCACTGCGAGCAAACTTAGTAAATACCAAAAATTTAAGCCAAGTTGCAGAAAAATTAAACTTAGGTGTAGATATTTATCTTTCAAAAGGTGAAGAGGAAGGTGGAGGAAGAACAAATCCATCACTTCTGGCTGACACTGTAGAGGCTGTTATTGGAGCATTGTATTTAGATCAGGGAATAGAAGCTGTCGAAGATTTTATTGGAAAATATATCTTAATCGACGTTGACAAAAAAGCAAAGGCACCTTTAAAAGATCCCAAAAGTTTGCTCCAAGAAAAAGTTCAATCAAAAAATCAGGGAGCTCCTAAATACCAAGTAGTTTCAGAAATAGGACCAGATCACAATAAAAAGTTCACAGTTGAAGTTATAATTAACGGCAAAGCTGGTTCTAGGGGAGTTGGAAAAAGTAAATCAGAAGCAGAACAAGATGCAGCTTCCAACACACTTAAAGATATGTTAAAATAACTTCATTATGTCAGTTTCAATTAAATTAAGTAGATACGGATCCAAAAATAACCCTTACTATAGAATAATTGCAGCACCAACAAGAAGTAAATTGGATGGTAAAAATTTGGGTATTATTGGAAGTTATGACCCAAAACTTAAAAAGTCAACAATTAATAAAGCATTATTTGATGAGTGGATTAACAAGGGTGCAATCATTTCGTCAGGAGTTAGAAAAATATTGAGATCCAACCTAAAGGTTATAAAAAAATGAAAGAATTACTTGACTTCATTTTAAGAAATATATTAGGAAAAGATTCTAAATATGAGATTGTGGAAGAAGATAGCGGAAGTGTGGTTACTTTAACAGTCAAAACAGCAGAAGATGAAGGTGGAATGGTAATTGGAAAACAAGGTAAAGTAATTAAAGCGATTAGAAATATATTAAGAATTAAGGCAACACTAGAAAAGAAAAAGATAATACTTCTCGTCAACCCAACTAGTTAAAAGGGTCTTCTTTTGGGGAAAATGTTTCACTTACAGTAGGTTCAATAAATTGAGGTAGAGTATATGTTGCAAGTTCTTTTAAAAGTGTTATCTCTTTAGTTGTTAATTCATTAACTACACCAGTTAAAGCGGGAATCTTTTTAGGAAGTTCTGCAGAAAAAATATTAACCGACACATTGGCTCTGACAAGATTTGCAGATTTACTTAGACTAACTTTATCAATATTCATTAGAGGTAAAAGAGTAGAAAATGAATCTAGGAATTTATAGACATTTTGTTCTTCTCCTTCTGCTTCAAAACTTATGGTAACTTTTGAAACTCCAGCACTTCCTGGAATTACAGTGCCTGATTTCATATTTGATATAAATAAATTATAGTTTATTGCCTGATTTTTAATTTGGCTTAATCCATAAAGAACTGAGCCTCTGCTGGGGAGAACAACATCTAAAAAAGTAATGTCACCTGGGAGTACAGATTCTACTGTCTCAAGTATTGTAGCTTTTGTTTGAAAAGTTGTTTCTTTCTCTTTGGCCAATTGGTTTTCAGATCTAACTAAAGTCATTTTCTTAAGACCAAATATGCTGACCAATAAAATCAATACAATTATAATAAATATAATTGCTACAGGTTTTATCAAAAAGTTAATTTCATTTTTAAAATTAGTATTCATATCTATTCAACTTGTAATAATATATTAGCCAAAAATCCAGCGTTTGGATTAAAACCTAAAGATGATAAAATAATTTTTTTGTAATTTGTAAGTTTTGATAATGGGGCCAAAACTTGGGATAAACTGCTTGAATCCTGAAAAATAATTGATGCATCAGTTCCTTTTGATGTTAATACAGCTTCAGTTATTGCAGATCCTGACGCATTAGAAATAATATTAGAAAATTCTTGATATCTTAAAACTTCGTCATTTACTGATTTAGTGTCACTAACAACTTTAATTTTTGCTAATCTATCTTTTGCCAAAACTAATTTTTGTTCACTTTTTTCAAGTGAAGAAATTTTAGATATTAAGGTATTAATATTACTATTAATCCTAGCGCGTTCTGTAGAATAATAAAAAAACAATGATCCTAAAACAATAGATGTTAAAATAAGTAATATAGTAGCAACGATTGAAAACTTATTTATAACTCGTGCTAATTTAACAGCTCTTGCAGGAACTGCCAACTCACTTGGTATTAAATTAATTCGTTTGTCCATATCTAGATTTTTACAAGCTTCGCTTATTCCTCTCTCATTGCAAGACCTACTGCCGTCGCGTAAATTGATGAATATGAAACTAAAATTTTTGCGCTTTCAGGGTCAAGGTTAATTTTACTAAACGGATTTCCTACTACTGTTTCCATACCCAAGTTTTCTGTTAAATAGGGGATAATGTCAGGCATTACAGAAGCTCCACCTGTGACCACAACAGACATTGGTATTTCTCCTTTTTCTTCAGATTCATAAAAATGAATGGCTTTTTTGATTTCATCTATTACCATCCTAAGTACTGGTTCTAAAGCAGTTTTAACTTTTCCTTCTAATTGATCGGAAGATAATCCATATGTTTTTTTGTATTCTTCAGCTTGTTTTTGATCAATACCTAAAGCTTGTGAAACAGATCTGGTAAAGGCATCGCTTGCAACTGGAATTGATCTAGTGAATACTATTTTTTTATTTTTAACTATTGCCATATCAGTTGCTGATGTTCCCAAATCTAAAAGGAGTGAAACACCGCTTTCAGGAGAAAGGCATCTAGCTATAGCTGTCAATTCTGATTCTGCAGAAATTGGTGTTAAACCTGCCATGCGCATGACTTTTACATATTTTTCAACAACAGCCTTAGGAGCTGCCACAAGTAAAACTGATGTTTGTGAAGTAGTTTCATTTCTATCTAATATTGAATATTGGATTACAGCTTCATTTACTGGAATTGGAATATATTGCTCTGCTTCCCATTTAACAGCAGCGGATACTTCTTCATCTGAAAGCAATGGAAACTTAATTACTCTAGTAAAAACTAAAGCTTCTGGAAGAGATAAATTTACATCTTTAGATGATACCCCAGTTTGCTTAATAACTTTTTTCAAGACTTCAGAAATGTTATTTAAATCTTCATCAGTTTGCGCTTTATCTGGTGACACTCCTGTGTATCCAACTGCTCCAGAAGATTTAAGAACCCAAGTTTCACCACTTTTGGCAAGTTCTATTATCTTAATACTTTTTGTTCCTATATCTATTCCAAGCATGGGCAGTCTCCTTGTTATTTAACTATACCAGATGAACTATAAATTGCATTTGCAAAAATTGGTGGTGTTTCAGGATGTAATTGATAAACTTCAATACTTCTATTTGCATCTGCAAACGACCCATCTGAATTTACCTTTTTACCTTGTGATGGCAAGAGTCCATTACCACTAACATCTATGCCAATTTTATGTGAGACTGTATTATTATATAATAATTTAACTGTCATATATAAAAGCTCATCCGAGCCATTAATCCCTAGGCTTGCAAAATTTATTTGATTTTTAAACTGAAATGTTTGGTTATCAATAGTACAACCTGATGTTAAAGCAGAACTAAAGTTATTTGGTGGAGTTCTACTTGAACTTGGATCGTCAAAAGTTGCTCTTGCTACTTGATACACATTAGAAGATTTATAAAAAACTGTTACCTCAGCTGCGGGTAATTCAAGTGTTGAAGAGCCCCAACAAAGTGTTACTTTGTTGCCATTATAAACAGTTGCATCACCCGTACGTTTAAACCAAAATAGAGCATTATCACCTGACTTTAAACTAAGTGGGAAAGTAACCACAGATGAACCCTGTGCAAATGAAGCTACATTTGCATCAAAAGTAGCAAGCTCAAGTGATCCACTGCTGTTTCCAATAACCAAAGCTCTTTCAACCCCAGCTTCAGCAGCAGAAAAGGCACGGGATGAATCTTCTTCTTTAGTTGAGAGAGAAATGTCAGTAATTGATCTTGAAAGAATAAATAAAACTACAACTAGAACAACAGATAAAGACAAAAGTACTATTAAAACAGCTTGTCCCGAATTATTTTTTCTTTTTAAAATCATACTAGTATAAATATATCACATTTCTTACTTCTGCAAACTAACACTTGTCAGAAATTTCTCAATTTCAGATATGGCTTATTTTTTATAAATTCTCTGATACTCTTCATACTTAAATAGTATATCAAAAACAAACAATGTT
>JAUYMM010000034.1 GCA_030699485.1 Candidatus Woesebacteria bacterium
GCATCATCCCAATATTCATCAATCAAATAAAAATAGTGCATCATTTCAGTACCCATTGTACAAATTGAATTTCCAATTCCTCCACTTGGTAAAAACAAAGCATGTCTAGGTGAGTCTTCTTTTGTATTATCAATTGTTATATATTCTACCTTTCCAAAAGTTTTACTTTCAGGTCTCAAATCAACTATCGGAGCATATAAAACCCCTGTTACGGGATAAATTAATTTATTCCAATTTTCGCTGTGGACGGCTTTGATTACCCCAGGTTTAATATAAGCATGAGTCCATTGAACTGGATTGAATTCAACACCTGTTGCTACTTTTAATTCTTCTTTATTGTATGGTTCATGAAGAAAACCTCTAGCATCACCCAGTATTGGTCTTTGAATAAGAACTACCCCTTCAATTGAAGTTTTCTTTATATTATTCTCAGGATCAAATCTCATCATGTTTTTAAATTATATCATCAATTCCTCTTTTTTGACTCTCATGAACTCTAATGGGCTTATGAACAATATTGGTATTATAAATAATACTGCAGATACTATTAAAACATAGTTTATATCTATTTTTGCTAAATATCCAACTACATCTGCCAAACAAATTATTTAAAAAAATTCACATTAAATAGTTAAGATTTTTGATTTGATTCTAATAATTTGACTAATTCCTTTTCTAATTTTCGAGTTACTACCTCCCAACCATATCCTTCTTTTATAAATTCACCATTTTCACTAATCTTCATGTAAAGTTTGGGATTATTAATTAACATTAAGATTGATTTGGTAATTTCTTCCACATTGCTTCCTGAAAAAATTGAATTCACACCATCTTCAGCGAAATCACAATATGCTTTACACTCCTTAGCAATAATTGTTGGTGTACCTGAGGATATTGATTCTATCACTGATTTTCCAAAGGATTCAGAAATAGATGGAAAGATTGCTATATCTGAATTTTCATAAAATTTAGACAATCTCTGTTGGCACACAGCTCCTTCAAACTCTATGTTTTTGTACAATTTCTTGTTTGATATTTCTTTTTTCATATCATTATAATATTTCTTATATACATCCATGGTAAAATTATCCTTCTCACCAATTATTGAAAGATGAACATCCAATCCATTCAGCAATAGTTGGTTCACAACTTCGATAAGTATAGATTGTCTCTTTTGTGGACGTATTGACCCAACCGTGATTAATCTCAAAATTTTAGGATTATTAGATATAGTTTTTTGAACATGTTTAAAAATATCCACATCTATTCCCCTTGGTAATACTTCAATTTTGTTATTTTTAATACCTCTCAACCTCAAGGTATTTTTTTCATCCGAAGAAGTACTAAATATCTTAGCCACACTGTTTAAAACTAATTGTTCCAATTGAATATAAATTAAAGAAACACTTTTAAATTTTATATACTCATCACTTAATAACATTGGAAACAAAACAGCCTTATTTAACGGGATAAAATTACGAAAAACAACACCAAAAGAGGCAAGTGGGTGAAACATGCAGATAGTATCATATTCAAATAATAAATTGTCTTTAAAATATTCGGAAGCAACCAAGGATTGTATAATTTCTGGCATATCTCTTAAGTCAATGCTGGAAAATAAATCTTTAGTAGTTTGACTTGGGACATCAATTCTAATCACATTGACATTGGGAAATAGCTTAACTTTTTTGTCTTTTTGTAAAACAAACTTACGTTTAAAGTAATTATTGCTTATTTTATCAGGAATCACTTTATACGAATAAATATCAATGTGATGTCCAAATTTAGACAACCAGTATGTATAATTTCTAACAGTTATAGGTTGTCCATCATTGTCGATTAATGGAATAGATGGATCTCTATTTGAAGTCAAAAAAGCTAGTTTCATAAACTAATAACAGAATTAAAAATTGCTCTTGATATGGCAGATAAAAAATATGATTCGTCACAACTATTTATAAGTTCATTTAATTTTTGGATTGGCCACAAAACTATTCCTTCATTTTCCTCGAACAAATCTCCATATTGAACATCTGGATATTTATCTTTAGATAAATCTAATAAGATTGAATACAAACTTGGGTGATTGTTTGTCATGCCAGAATCTGTGGAAATCCTACCGAGACTAATCATTTCTATTATTGAAGCATCGCCATCTAAAACATTGATTCTTAAATCCTTACTTAATGAATTCGTAACAATGTCCAGTAAAGACTCATTAAGCTCCCGCGGAAGACCCCCTATTAAATCATAAACAATCCCTCCTCGTGGAAATTTTTGAACTTTTCTAAGCGCAATATGGGTAATTTTACCTTCTCTCCTAATTATAACTAAAAATTTTGACCCAGAACTTGGCCCTAAACCCCAAGAATAATATCCTTCTTGTCTTTTTATTCCACTTAAAGATTCAACTTCAAACCATGTAAGGATACTGTAGATTCCTAATTCAGGTTGTCCATGATCTATTTTAATTAAACGAAGTACTTTTTCTTTTCCTATCTTTTCTTCTCTGGATGATAAATCTTCTACATATCCAAATGTCGAAGGGTTTATTCCAAGAGTTTTGATCTCATCCTTAATCGCTTCAGGACTTGCTTGATACCACTTTTTACTTTCTAAATTTTTAATAACAATTTCATATCTAACTAAATTTTGCTGTACAAAATGTTCTTCTGTGTCTAACTTCTCAGGTACATTGCTTTCAGAATTTTCTACCTGACCAAAAACAAACTTAGTTTTCCCTGTTTCTCGCTCTAAAGAAATATAGGCTGAGATTGACTTTGTTCTATCCATAATCATTGCTTTCCTTTTAAGAAGAGGTCTCCACCAATCTTGATTTTCTTTATACCATTTGATTGTTTCTTTTAATCCCTCATTAAAATTGGATCTTGTTATTTCCGGTTCCCAACCTAGTTCTTCAATGATTTTAGTTGCATTTATTGCATATCTTCTGTCATTACTATGCCTATCTGATACATGTTTTATCATGTTTTGTTTTGCACCATATAAATCAACTACTTTTTCTGCGATATAACCATTACTCCTGTCATTGTCAGACCCAACCAAATAAGTTTCTCCTGCTCTACCCTTTTGTAAAATTAAGTCAATCGCTGTTGCGTGATCCCTCGTATGAATCCAATCTCTTACATTTCTACCATCTCCATGAAGTGGAACTTTAATATTATCAATTAAATTACAAACTATTATTGGAATGAACTTTTCAGGAAACATGAATGGTCCATAATTATTAGAACAATTTGAAATTGTAATATACATATTAGTTTTTTGATAAAAATCCAAAACTATTTTATCTGCCTCAGCTTTTGATAGTGCATATAAGTTATCAGGCCTTGGAGAATATGGCGTTTTTTCAGTAAATTTAGCATCAGAATCTAATGGTAATTCCCCATACACCTCATCAGACGAGATATGGTGGAATCTATTTACTCCTGCTTTCTTCGCCTCCTCAAGAAGCGCTAATGTACCATGTACATTTGTTTGCCAATAAGTTGAAGGGTCAAATACAGATCTGTCCACATGGCTTTCTGCTGCAAAATGAACTAAAGTATCAACGTTTTTTAGACTTTCTGAAACTATTTCTCTATTATTAATATCACCTTCAATAAATTCAATCTGTTTTAATATTGGACGAAGTGTTTCAAGATTTCCTGCATAGGTTAATGAATCTAATACTTTAATTTTATCTTTTGGATGTTTTTCTAACCAATAGTAAACAAAATTTGAACCAATAAACCCAGCTCCACCTGTTATTAGAATATTCATTTTAAATCAAGAGTTTTCAAATATTTCTTAAATTCTCCATTTAAATCTTTGTGTCTTAAGGCAAATTCAATAACTGTTTTTAAATATTCAATTTTGCTACCTGTGTCATAATATGTGCCATTCTCTATTTCACATGCATAAACTGGAATTTTTTGTTCTCTTAATATATTTATCGCGTCGGTCAACCAGATTTCTCCACCTTTTGTTGGTTTTAGATTTTTGAGTGCTGGAAAAATTTCTGGGGGTAAAATATATGCTCCGTGTGTAGCCAAATTTGAAGGTGCCTCGCCCGGAATAGGTTTTTCTACAATTCTATTAATTTTAAATACTTTGTCTTCAACTGGTTCTAAATCTGCAATACCATATTTTGAAAGCCTGTCACGAGATTCTATTCTAACTCCAGAGATTACCACTCCACCATATTTCTCCCAAACTTTCATCATTTGGGCAAGTCTTGGAGGGTCAGAACTAATAAACTCGTCTCCCCAAAGAACAGCAAAACTTTCGTTTCCAATCACTGATTCTGCCGATAGGACAGGTGTACCGTTTCCGTAAAGACCTTTTTGTCTTACATATATAAAATTGGCCATCTCGGCTATTTTATTAATTTCGTCAAGAAGCTTCTCTTTTCCACCTCTAATTAAATTATTAATTAAATCAGCATTCGGCAAATCAAAATGATCCTCAATTGCTCTTTTGGACGAGCCTGTAACAATTACTATGTCTTTAATACCACTTTCAACAGCTTCTTCCACAACATATTGAATAACTGGTTTATCAACAATTGGAAGCATTTCTTTAGGCATTGCCTTAGTTTGGGGTAAAAATCTAGTTCCGAAGCCTGCCGCTGGAATGACTGCTTTAGTTATCTTATTAATCATATTCTGTATACTAAACTCAAAGTTATTACCATACCTAATATAGCCACAGTAATGTATTCTATCACAATAGCTAAGCATATGTCTTTATGAATTGTGTGGTGGATAATTCCCCAAGAAACATAGGCTGATGCTAAGGCAAAAGCAACACCAATTTGAAAATTTGTATCATATGAAAATACATAAAAACCAATAATTCCAGCAATAAATATAAATATCAAACTTATATAATGAGGCATATGTTTAATAAAATTTTGCATATTATAAAATGTTACCTGCCTTTAATATTAAAATAATAGATAATATCATTCCCAAAAAGGCAACATGGGCAAATGTTCTACCTGCAACTCTTGTAATCCTTCTTTTAGAGACTAAAATCGCATCTATTACAAAAACTAAAAGCAAAAGACCAACAACAAATAATGATATATTACGTGTTGTAGTAAAAGGAGATATCAAAACCTGAGCCTGAACTTGTGGCTCTATTACACTTACAGCAATAGGCACTGCAGTCGGCTGAGTAGTGGCTAGTTGTACCTCTGGAAGCTCTGTAGTCGCACCAGCAAGGGGTTGAACGACTTTGTCTGCATATGTTGCTCCAAAAAACTGAACTATAACCGTTGTGTCACTTCCTGCCAAATCACCTTCAGTCACACCTATTCCAATTTCTTTATATTTTGGATTTAAAATATTCTCTCTATGTGTGGGTGAATTCATCCATGCATTAACAGCAGATGAGGCATTACTAAAATCACGAGCAAGGTTTTCTCCAGCATATCTATATTTATAACCAAAATCACCAAAAAACTTCCACGGCTCTGTACCATCAGGCGCCGTATGCGCCCAATAGTCTTTATCTATCATATCTTTAGCTTTTGTATAAGCTGCAGCAGACAATTCTTGATTGAGTGACAATGCAGATAAACCTGCTTCTGTTCTTTTTTGATTCGTTAGATTAACTACTTCTTGTATAGAAATATTTGACGCGTATCCTAAAATAGATGGGCTTATTTTTGATAATGAATTTAAACCTATTTGAAATAATATTAAAAAAGAAGCAATTATAATCAAACTTGAAGAATGTAAAATCTTAGCCTTATGATTATTACTTTCCCTAGGTACTAAAAAATGAATTAATTTTTCTACAAATTGCATACATATCCATCATATCAAATAATTACTAAACTCACATCTTATGGATATATTATGGGTCTTGACATCCAGAGAATCCTATATTATCATACAGATATCACGAAAGTGATAACTTTTTGCAAATGGGCTTCGTAAGAAGTCCTTTTTGCATTTATATATCAAAGCCTATCTGTTTTGAGAAGCAAATAAAGTATTTTAATGAGTAAACCTCGTAAATATATGCTCCACTATTTGCCAGCTCTCTAGCAATCGCTCCACGAGTACCAAACACAACAAATTTTTTCCCACTGTTAACAATCTTTATTATAGGTTCTTCAAAATCACAATCTCCACTCCAAAGTGCATAATTATAGATGTTTTTATTTTTTAAATCGTCAGCCATATGTCCTCTAATCTCAACATCAAAATTACATTTTTTATCTAACAACTCGAAAGTACCAGAATTATTCAAATCCTTAAGTCTATTATTGAAATACTCGATATCTTGAATAGAAAGTTTTGTTAAAAACTGCCTACTAATGAATTGTCGTAAAAGATCTGGTGATTGCATATTTATACTACTTACATTTATCGACTGTCTTATTATTTTAACTGGCTTGGTATTTAAATCGTAAGAATTTTTTTTAGCCTCAGATAAAATCATTTTAGAACGTGCATCATCTTTCAATTCTCCGTAATAAAATCTAACTTTTTTAATATTTGAAAAAGAATCAAGAAGTTGTTTTAATCTTTTTATATCTACATTCCATTTTAATTTGTTTGACCACGGTATAACATTCGCAAAATCAATATAGACAATTGTAGGTTTATTAAATACAGTTTCTAATTTGGTAATTACATGTGGAAATTTCTGACTTAATTTTGCTAGTCTATCCGTCTTGGGTATAAATATTGGGAAACTCGTAACCATATAATTAATTATACCACCACTTCAAATTTTAAGAAATTATTTTTTACCAGCATAGCTGGCCAAGCTTTGCTTATTTTTTCGCCAGAGAAGCAGTAATGCAAGAATCAATAATGCAGATCCAAAACTAATTAGTGCAATATTTCTTGCCTTCCAATCTTTTGTTTCAGCGCCTTTAACTTCAGGTGTTTGTGTTTTTTCACTTTCAGTATTTTCTCCTAAAACTTCTTCGTTTGTAGCCAACTGTTGATTTTCTGAGAAAGAATTACTAGCTTGATTATATTGATAATTACTTGCAATGGTAGATATTCCTGCTACTTGACCACTTATTTCACCTCCAGATGGACTAGGTGCACCTGCAATTGATAATGTTCTATAACTCTTTTGATCACCTATTGCGGTAGGAGACCCTTCTGAAATAGTTCTGTAATAGTAAATGGTTCCGTCACTCAAACTAGTAATCGTCACTGAATGAGAAGTAGTTTTTGGGTCACTGTCAAAAGTTCCTGTTGAATACGCATATCCATAATTTGGAGCATCACCTAAAACACTGTGTGAGGTTGTATCATAAACAACTCTACTTTTGGTTGGTCTATCTGTTGTCCAAGTAATTGTAGCTGTACCATAGGTTGATGAAGCTCCATTTTCAGCAGAAATAACTGCCGCAACACCAACATTTTCATCAAAATTAGCCGAATTCCCAGCATTATCCGTGACTACTGCTCTTAATGTATAATCACCAAGTGGTAAGGTTGTTGTATCCCAGGTATCACTTCCAATACTTGTAAAAATTACTCCATCACTGCTGTACCAGTAGACGACAGAGGCTACCTCTGAAAGATTGTCATCTGCACTAAAATTCAAAGACACTGACCCGGACACGGTTTGTTCATCAATTGGATTTATCCAAGTACCTGTTGGATTAGTGTTGTCAACAAATACATTGATATTGCTACCAACTCCATTCCCTGCGTTATCTTTAGTATATGTCCTCAAAATATATTCTCCATCAGAAACCCCTATTGAATCCCAACTGGATTGATACGGATCGGATGTATCAGTCGAAATTGGATCATAACCACTTCCACCTTCAAGTTTAAATTTAAAATCAACTGATTGCACTCCAGAGGTTGCATCACTTGCGTTGATTTCCAATGCAATATTTCCTTTTACGTAATCACTATTATTTGGTGTCACCCAAGATACAGTTGGATCGGTTTTGTCAATATCAACACCGTTTGAAGTTACCAAAGTTGTATTACAGTTGCCGGCCGCATCACAGACATTTGGAGTAACTGAACAAGTTTGATTTGTTCCTTCAGTTGTAATATCACAGGTTACAGGGGCACCGGATACGACACCAAAAGAGTCAGAATAAGTAAATATTGAGGTTTGATTAGTCTTGTACCATCCACTAAATGATGTTTTGGAATTAAAAGCTGGTGCCGTGGCATCATAAACATAATGTACTGGATCACTCCATTCACCTATGTTTCCTATATTATCTTCTGCACGAACTCTAATTGTTACCCCTCCCTGTTCAGACATACTTGGTGAATGACTACGTGAATTGGTAGTAGTATATCTATACGGAGCTCCACTAAACAAATGCCCATCGTCGTATATGTACTCTACTGTATATTGTTTTATACCAGAGGGATCAGTCACAATCCCCCATTTATTTAAAATGGGAGTAGTCTTGAAATATTGTTCAGCCGTCGGTGTTGTTATTGTTGGTTTTGCTGGTGCTGTTTTGTCGTAAGTCACTATAAATGGAGTTGTCGAATAAGCAGAACAATTACCTGCAATATCACAAGCGCTGAAGGAAAAATAGTGTGTACCTTCGCCTTGAGTGAAGTTATCATTGTAAACACCTAAAGAACTTGAATACCCACCAAGATCTGTTGGATTCCACGGAGTAGCCACTTTAAATGACGAACCGGAAATACCATTCCAGTATTTCAGTTGGTAGCGAGTCGCCTCGGCAGACGATAAATTAAATGTAAATGTATTGGAATTGGTATAGCCATTTGTTGGTACATTAGCCCCATTAGCTGTGAGTGTGGCAGTCGGTTCATCGGGCGCAGTGGTATCTACTTGCACAGATGAACTAACTTCACTACTCTGATTACCAGCATTGTCTTGAGCTTTAATAAACAAACTCCAAATCCCTTCCCCTAGACTAGTTGTCAAAGATGTACCTAAAACTATTCCACTTGAATAGCTTGGAATTCTCCATAGATACTGAGAAATGCCATTTAAATCTGTCGAGTCAATCCATGCCCAATTTTGGATCAAACTATTAGTGGGATTGGGGGTCGTGGTTGGAGCGCCAGGATTTGTTGGAAGTGTGCTATCAATAGTAAATTTGATCCATCCATTGAACCCAGAAGTATCTGTCCAGACTTTATTTTGTACGTTATCGTATGCCCATACACGGAAACAGTAATTACCGTCTGATAATCCAGTTTTTGAGAGGGTTCTGATGGCTGGATTGACAAATGATGAGATTGAATCTTGGTTTGAGCCTATACTTGTAGTGCAGGCATGATTTGAGTCGGCATTGTATAAATCATATCTAGCATGTGAGTATCCGGAATCTGAATCTGAAACAGTTATTTGGGCTGTTATGTCTGTTTGGTTGTAATAAACTCCTCCAAGGACGTTACCAGAAACAGAATCAATAGTGAAGGAAGGATTTGTATTGTCTTTTCTTAACAATTCCTTATACGTGGACGCTTCAGTATTACCTGCCAAATCACTTGCGTAATAGCACATGCTGTAAGCGCCGTCCGTTTTTGCATTTATGATGGAGGCAAGATTTGTATTGTGTCCTGTTGCAGTATAGTTGCTATCGTTTTGGGCTGGACAAGCTACATCTCCGCTTAATACCTGGTAATTGATTGTGTCAGCTGCTTGGTCTCCAGTATCTATTTTCAAATCGATATTATCAAATGATTCAAACCAGCGATTATTTGTGGTTATATTTTTAGATTCATCTAGATCGGCTTGAAAGAAAATTGAAGAAGTTGGAGAAATATTATCAAAAGTCCAGTGACGTGTTGCTTCTGGAGTCGGAGCCATCATATTGCCCCAATGATTACCGATAACATCGTTAACTTGAATATACCAAGCAGATATGCCATCTGGATAAATTTC
>JAUYMM010000049.1 GCA_030699485.1 Candidatus Woesebacteria bacterium
TTTCAATGTCATCCTGAAGTGTTCCAAAGGCTTCTACAATTCCCTCTACTCTATGTTTAAATTCATTTCCTGTGAGGTATTCATATAGTACTTTCATTTTTTCATCAACTCCAACTGCATTTTGTTTTTCATAGTAGATATTAACAAGATTAAAACGCAAGGACATTGCAAGTTGATTAAAACTTACAGCACTACATATCCAAATGCCATTTTTATATCCAATGCCTTTTTCTTTAATGTCATCAGGGAGGTCAACTGAAACAAGTATGGCAAGGTCTGCCTTTGCCTGTCTTTGGTCTTCCTTAAGTTTTGTAATCCATGTTTCACTCCATTTGGCATTTTTTGATTCCCAAAGTAAAGTCCCACATTTTTGACCCTTTTTATCAATTACTCTTTGAAAAACATCAGCTCCTTTGACTCCTTTTTTAACTTCTTCTATTTCATCTTGTGGATAATCCTCACGAAGCTTTTTTTCAATAGTTAGTTCTAAAACCTCTCCTTGTGTTTGTTGTGAACCCTGTTCTAATTTTCTTTTTAATTCTTCATTTGCTTTTAAAACATCTTGCATCTTTTTATAATTTTCTAAATCTTTTAATCTATGTTCATCTTCAAGTTTAATTTTTAATTCATTTTTGATTGTTTCTTCACTTTCAAGAAGTTTCTTTTTCATCTCAATATCTCTCATTTCATCTTTCTCGCGCAAAGTTTTAATTTCATCTAGAAGCTTCCCCATATCATTTGTGAACTTACGTCGTACAATATCTACCTCTTCTTGTGCCTTTTTTCTTTCCTCAAGAACCACAGATTCCTTGATGTCGTGAGCCAACTGCTCCCCAACATCTATTACTTCTCCACAATTTTTACATTTCACTGTATTTACCATGCTTACCATTATACATTAAAAATTTGATTAAACGTACATACAGGGATATACTATCGGTTAACATGGAGAGAAAGAATATATATAGGTTAGGAGGTGCAACAGTACTAGCTGTATCCGCTTTTTTTGGTTACAGAGCAATTAGAAATAGTGGGTTAGAGCCACTAACAACAGACATATCAGTGACAAATTTTATAACAAATGGTATGACTGGTGCTCAGTATGAAGTTGTGCCTGATCCCGAAGGTAAAAACAGAGAATGTGTAAGAATTGGAGAATACTCACAGGAAAATCATAGAACATTGGTTGGTGCATCCGTAGTTGTTGGACCTGAAAAAGATGTTTACGTTGATACTAATGGAGTTGTTTTCAATAATGGTGTAATAATTGGCTATTTTAATAGATCAGTGTTGCCATCACATGAAGCTATCCCTTTAGCAAATCAAGATAGTATTGTTTGTCCTAATAATTAATAGTATTATTAATTATGAAATTCTCGATCAGACTTTTGTATCTTTACCTCTTTTCATTTATTGGACTTATTATAGCAGTTATTGGAACAATTCAACTTGTAGATTTGGGGATTAAAATCTACATATTTAAAGATGCAGATAAATATGAATATGCAAGACCTCTAAAAATGGACGGACAACCTGAAGTAAATTATGAAGAAGAAAAAGCAATGCAAGAAACTGAAACAAAAAGACAAAGGCAAAGACAGGTATCAACCGCAATATCAATGTTGTTGGTTGGAATTCCTCTATATAAATACCACTGGAGATTAATTAATTCGCAAACTGCTTCTTAAGAAGCTTATATACATTTTTCTTTGTTTCCTCGACAGTCATGCCCCATCCCTTTGCCATATCTTCAAATGAAGCATCAGTTAAGGAAGCACCTTTGGCATCAGGTTTACCCATATTGTCATCAGCTATTTCACAACCACAGTTGTAACACATATGTTAATATCATAGCATGCTCTTAAAACTAGTCAAGAAAGTAACAGAGGCACGAGATACAAAATCTTTTTACTTCGATCCGAGTGAGAAATTTGTATGGGAATCAGGTCAGTATGCATACTTAACAATCGAAAAAGTAACAAAGCAGTTCACTATTGCTTCATCACCTACTGAAAAGTTTATTCAAATAACTACAAGAATTAGAAAAGAATCTAGATTTAAAAAATTGTTAGATAAAGTGCAAATTGGATCAACCGTAGATGCTCGCGGCCCATTCGGCAGTTTTATTCTAGATTCTAGTCACCTAGTTTCTAGTTACTCCCCCGTTTTCTTAGCCGGTGGAATTGGCATTACCCCCTTTCGTTCAATGATTAAATATAATATAGATAGCAAGCTTAATATTCCCATGTATTTAATCTATTCTAATTCAGATGCAGATTTTGTATTTAAAAATGAATTAGACAAATGGCAAAAAAGGAATGATTTTATTAAAATTCATTATCATAATTCATCAATTTCCGGTCATCTTGACGCTCAAAAACTTAATAACTTAATATCTGTTCACTTTATATCTTCTGTTTTTTGGGTAGTAGGTCCTCCACCTTTTGTAAATGCCATGGAAGATATTTTAGAAGAATTGAAAATTCCACAAGATCATGTTAAAACAGAGAAATTCATAGGCTACTGAGGTATAATTACGATATTGCCACCTTAGCTCAGTTGGTAGAGCAATCCCTTCGTAAGGGAAAGATCCTCGGTTCGAGGCCGAGAGGTGGCTCAAATTATTTTAAATCCAATTTTTTGAAGATATTCAAAAGTTGGATCATAAAAATCTGATTTACGAGTTAAATCAGTTGAGCTTCCAGGTGGAACAACGACTACCATACCTTGTCTGGCGCGTGTTAAGAGAACTCTGTAAGCATTTTTTAGGTACATCTGTCTTTCTTCTTTTCGTATATGATTCCAGTGATCTCCCACAAACGAAAAGTATCCCCATCCTTTTGGGGTATATCTTAAATCAGCATCCCACGTGACGCATGCCCAATCAAGTTCAAGTCCTTGAATTTGAAATTCTGTAACAACGGATTCTAAATAATATGAGGAGCGAACATCATCTTTTTCATCAAGAAACCAATGAATTGGATCAACTGGCGACTTTACATCTATAGCATACGGTTTTAATCTTAGTGCTTGAGAAGAAACCATAATTCCATAGCGTTCAGACCCACGAGCCTGATCTTTTAACCACTGTTTTGCTTTTTCTATATCGCGAGTTATAACAATTGGATATTTACCTTTTATTTCAACCAACGTTTCAATGGCTTCATCCATATTTAAATCAAGTAATTGTTTAACCAAAAGAGAAACGTTTTCAGCACGAAATGATCGCATCGAAACAGATAGGTGTAGTTTGTCATCATTAATTATTTTTAAATTCTTTTTAGTTTCTTTTAGGATCTTTTCAGCTCCATATTCGCTATCAGTGAGTTGTGAAGACATATATATTTGCCAGTTAGGATACGATCTATCTAAAGATTCAATCCATTCATTAATTCCAGCTTCTCCTATATTAATTTCTTGTCCACCTCCAACCAAACACACTATAACAGCCCAATCAGAATGTCGATCAAGACATGAAATTAGAAATTCTGGTTCAGATTTTGTAAAACCTGGTATACCTTTTTTTCTTAACATAAAATTTGAAGTTTGATGTATGTTCCACGCTCTTTGAGCTTCATCAAAAAGTGCAACGTGTTCAATGGGTGGTTTAACTGAGTCAATAAGGCATTCGTCTCTAAAATTATGCACATTTTGTATAAACATTTTAACATCACTCATTGCTTCACTTTTTTTAATTTTATTTCCTTTTTCTTTTTCGTGTCGAACTTTATCTCTCGTCAATGCTTCTCGAAGAATTGCTACCAATGGACCATTTCCTGAAAGAAAAACACTGTAAAGATCGTTGTCTTTATCGATATGTTTAGTAGCTATATTTAGTCCGACTAAAGTCTTTCCCGCACCGGGAACACCAGTTACAAAACATATGGATTTTTGAGATTTGTCTTTTGATTTTTTTATTATTTCTGAAACCGCATCAGAAGTATCTCTTAAGTTAATTGCTCCTGCATCACTTCTTGATATTTCACGCACTGAATGTCCATTATATAATGCCATTGCAGCCTCAATAATTGTAGGTGTTGGATGATATCTTCCTTTTTCCCACTGACCAATATCGATCTTATCTCCGTTAGTAAAAACTAAAACATTCGCAATTGATTGACCTAATAATTGTGTGTTTGTTTTTATTGGAAAAAGAATTTTATCGTTATGTGGTGTAGTAGAAATTAAAGTTGAAATATCTTTTGCTTTAGTCGCAATCAATATAGGCGCTATATAATGATCGTGACTTGTGTCGTGAAAGTTTTTGAGATCGAGTGCATAATCCCATACTTGATCTATTGCATATATTGGGAAATTATTTTCTCCAATTTTAAATTCAAATATAAAAATCGTAGAATCAATAATACATAAAACATCAATTCGTTTTCCCATTCTTGGAATAGAATATTCAAAATAAACCGATCCTTTGTATGATATTAAAACTTTCTGTAGAATATTAATTTCTTCGATCCATGCATCCCTCTGAGTTTGTTCTAGCGAAAATTCATTATTTTTAGTTAACTCACCTAGTATATTATTTACTGAGGATTTCACAAACTCATCAATTGTCGCAGAATAAAATTCTCGATTCATTTTTCATTTTAACACATAAATATCTTGTCTTGTGTCTGATACTCCTACTTTTTCACCTTCACTTTTTAAAATTCGCTCTAAAGGTCTACATTTCATACAACCTTTTGTTGGACAAATAAAATGTTTAAGTTGACGGGCTAGTTTAATTCTTCTTGCAACTGTTAAAACTTTATCTTTTGAATCTATCAAATTTGGAAGTTCTTTTTCTATTAAATCATTGCCTTTACTCAAATACCAATATGAGGCTTTTGATACTAGCCGACTCTGCAAGGTAGTGGCTAATAGTAAATAAATTGGGAGTTGTAATGATTCTTTTTCTTCCTCATTTTTTCCAGTTTTAAAATCAATAATATGTACAGAATCAGTTTTTTCTAAATATTCAAGCCAATCAATTTTTCCACAAAGAATTA
>JAUYMM010000051.1 GCA_030699485.1 Candidatus Woesebacteria bacterium
TTTTATGTCCAAATCATCATGAATAATATAAAGTGCCGTAGGCTGTAAGCTATATGTTTTAAGCTTTTCTGCAACAAAAAAACCTGAGTCATTCATGAATTTATCAGACTTTAACAAGGTCAGACCTTTAAAGGTTGCCAATGCATCAACAACCATATGTCCCACATTGTGGCGATTGTTTTGATATTTACTTCCAGGATTCCCAAGACCAATAACTAGTTTCATGCCTTCTTTAAAATCTGTCTTGCAAATTTTCCTAGGAATGGAACTTCCCACTCTTCTCCTTGCCATGCTTTATAAATAAGCATTAACCAAAGAACAAAGCTAACAATTCCAACTAATGGAACTAAAATTGCAAGGATTATTGTTAAACCAAGCATTGCTTGTAATGCAAATAAGCCAACAAAAACTACAATTGATTGCATTGCGTGGAATCTGACAAATGGATCTTTATCTATTATTAAAAATAGAACTCCTGTAATAGGACCTAGTACATATGCTAGTGCTCCTGAAGT
Source organism: Candidatus Woesebacteria bacterium (assembly GCA_030699485.1). Classification (GTDB taxonomy): domain Bacteria; phylum Patescibacteriota; class Microgenomatia; order UBA8517; family UBA8517; genus JAUYMM01. Next base: position 516 of record JAUYMM010000051.1, read on the forward strand.
TTCTTTTTTAAGTCCTGTAACGCTTTTTACTTCTGCCATAATTAATCACCTTCTTCTTTAAGTTAAATAAATTGTACAACAATAAAAATCAAATATATACCCAGAAGAGTTGCTCCTTCCCATTTTTCTAGAGTATTCTTTGATCTTACAAAAAACCAAAAAAGGATAAAGGATAAAACAAAAAACAATGAAGTAATTATTTCAGAAGTCACAATAACGGAGCTGATTGGTTTTATCAAAGCTACTATTCCAAGAATTAAAGTTGAATTTACAATTATAGATCCCATTAAGTTGCCAAAAAATATACTAGGTTGACCTATTTTCAAGGCTCTAAAAGAAACTGCAAGTTCAGGAAGAGTAGTCCCTAAAGAAAGAAGAACTAGGCCAACAACAAACATTGGTATGTTCAAATCTCCCGCAATCATTTTAGCTAATTTGACTATTAAGTCTGAAGAAAATAGAAGTGCGGCAATTCCAACAAAAAGTTTTCCTATTGATTTATCAGTTTTTCTTTCAATATTATTAATTTTCCTAACAATTCTTAAAATAAAATTGTGTTCAAAAAAATGACTTCCTATCTCGATAAATCTAAATTTAAAGAAGCTTGTCACAAAAGCAATATATACCGCTAAAAGTATTAAACCATCTACTCTAGTTAGATTTCCATCTATTGATAACAGAAAAGGCATAACACCAGCAAATGTCGCCATTACCATCTCTTTCTTCATAATCTTGCCATGGATTGAAATTGACCCCACGATCAATGCAGACACACCCACAACAAGAGTTAAGTTGGTAATATTAGCTCCTAAAACGTTCCCCAGAGAAAGGCTTGGAACCCCGCTTAGAGCGGAAGTTATACCAACAAATAACTCTGGCAGAGAAGTTGCGATTGAAAGCAATATTGCCGAAAGAATATATGTCTTTGTTCCTGTTGCCCTACTTATTCCTCTAATTGAATCTAAAACAAAATCAGCAGATTTAATCAGCAAAAATGTTAAAATAAAAAATATAACCAAGTACATAAATATCATATTAATATCTTAAAAATTTAAAGGCCTCTATCATTATAAACATAAAAATAGATAAACTAAAGGCAATGATCCAATAAATTGGATCTAGAGTAACTACTCCGAAAAAAGATCTCGTTCCAATAGTCAAAAAGGGAGTGACTTGTAAAAATAAACCAGCAAAAACTGATAAATTCAGCCATTTATTATTAAACATATTTCCTTTCCAAAATGGATTAGTTAAATTTTTAACAGAAAAAACATACACCAAAGAATTTATTCCCAAAGTCAAAAAGGCTACAGACATGGCTTTTTCATAACTACCTGTCACTTTAAATACGTAAATAAAGAAAAGAAGAGTCAAAACACCTGAAGTCAAACTTACAGTTGTTATAATGTGTTTCATCCAATTTGTAACCAACGGTTCTTTTGGAGACCTTGGGCTGTCATCCATAATATTATCTCTTTTGTTATCAACTGTTAAAGCAAGATTGGGAAAACCGTCAGAAACAAGATTTATCCATAGTATTTGAACTGCTGTAATTGGAAGTGGAAGCCTTAATAAAATTCCTCCAAAAACTACTACTATTTCACTAAAAGCATCACTTATTAGATAAAGAATAATTTTTCTTAAATTTTCAAACATTCCTCTACCTTCTTCAATTGAAGCCGTTATTGTTGCAAAATTAGAATCCATTAATATCAAATCAGCGGACTCTTTGGCAACGTCACTTGCATTACTGACAACAATTCCAATGTCAGCCTTCTTTAATGCTGGGGCATCATTTACGCCATCCCCCATCATCGCAACCGTCTCACCGTTTTCTTTTAAAGCATTTACTATTTTTAATTTTTGATCGGGAGTCGTTCTGGCAAATAGTTTAATAAACTTAACTTTTTCTTTTAATTGACTATCAGAAAGTTTTACTATTTCTTTTCCTGTTAAAATCTCACTATCTGAAATACTTATACCAATTTCTTCTAAAACAAATTTGGCAGTAGCAGGATAATCTCCAGTTATAACCATTATTTTAATTCCCGCGTTTAAAGTCTTTTTAAGTGCTTCGCTGACTCCAATCCTAACAGGATCAGTAAAGGCAAGCATCCCAACCCAAGAAAAATCATCAATATCTTTATCTTGTATATTTTTTTTGGATACATCAACAGTTTTTCTTGCAAAACCAATAACTCTTCTGCCCAACTTTGTCCAGTTATCAACTTTTTCAATTAATAATTTTTTTTCAACTTCAGAAAGGTTACATTTTTCAATTAAAATTTCTGGTGCGCCATTTATAAAAAGCATATTATTTTTCTCATTCCAATGATTAAGACATGTAAAAAATCTAGTCTTAGAAGAAAAAGGTATACTATCAAGTCTTTGATGTTTATTTATGACATCCTCCCCGCTCTTACGAGCGGGGTTTCCCATAAGGGAGGATGACATATCAGCGTTCAATTCATCCACGGGCTTATCGCCCGTGGTTTTCTTGAATGCTGCTATAAAGTTAGATATATATTTTCTACCCCATTCAAAAGCAGTTACAACAATAGGGTCATCAAGGTCATTAGCGGTAATCACTTGTTTTGCTAATTCTTGTTCATCTCCCTCATAATCAACCACCTTCATTTTTCCCTCTGTTAAGGTACCTGTTTTATCAACACATATTGTAGTAACACCTCCAAGAGTCTCTGCTGAAGCAAGATTTTTAACCAATCCATTTCTTTTTAAAATTCTTTGCATACCAACTGCTAAAATAACAGTCAATGAAACCAATAGCCCCTCAGGGATAGCAGATACAGCCAATGCAACAGAAGTTTGAAAGATATTAAATATATTTTGCCCCATGATAAGACCTAACAAAAAGACTGCAGTCGTTAAACCTAAAACAATAAACAAAATAGTTCGGCTAAAAATAATCAGTTGTTTTTTAAGTGGAGTATCATCATCTTTTTCTTGTACGCTTTTCGCAATATTTCCTAACTTAGTAGCTGATCCAATCGAAATCACTTCTGCCACCGACTGCCCACTTGTAACAATTGTGCCCATATAAATGGTATCATCAACTTTTTTATTAACAGGAATACTTTCTCCTGTTAATACTGCTTCATCTACAAAAAATCGATTAGAAAATATTATTTTTAAATCTGCTGGAATTATTGCCCCATTATTTAAAACAACAAGGTCACCAATAACAATATCTTCTGCTTTTATCTTAATTTTTTTACCATCTCTTATGACCTCAGTTGTATGTGTTACCATCTTTTTCAATGATTCAAGCGTTTTACCAGCCTTATTTTCTTGAACAAAACCTAGGATTGTGTTTATTAAAACTGCAATAAAAATTATTAAAAAATCAGCAAAATGACTCAAAAACAATGAAATTATACCTGCGAAAAGCAAAACATAAACTAAAGGATTTTTTAATTGAGATAGTAAAATTAAAAAATTTGATGGTGGTGGGTTTTCAGGTAAAGCATTTTTTCCATATTTAATAAGCCTTGCATCAGCTTCTTCTTTTGTTAAACCTTTATAATTAGAAAACATTTAAAATACTATATAAAGGTATCCCACAGCAACCAATGTATAAAATAGCCATGTCCCCCAAAGAGTAACACTTTCCCATTTTTTAGGTTTAATAAATTTAGGGTAAATTTTAGGAAGTTTTACATAATTTAAATACCAAAGGGCAGGAATATAGAATACAAATGCAAAAATACTAATTACTCCAACGATAGTGATTAAAGCCCCAGGTTGGGCAAAAGTAATTGTAATAAGTGAAGTTAAAATCAAAAAGAGAAGCCACAAGTAATACCAAAATCTAAAACTTTTACCAAAGCTTTTGACCTTTACGACAAAATCTGCAAATTGCCTTGCTACTCCATCAACAAGTCCCACCCAAGTGTCAATCATAAAAGCTGAGGCAACAAGTAAAAACAAGATTCTACCCCAATAACCCAAACTACTTTCAAAAAACTGTGCTTGAACTACTGTTATTTTCCAGCCTGTAGGGAAAATTCCTTGGGGAAATAAAATTGCATAAGCTAAAAGTGTGGTTAATCCTGCAGTTACAGCATTAATGGTAATAGCTAAAAGAGAGTCAAAATTCAAAAATCTTAACCAACCTGCCCACTTAATTTTATTTTCTTCAGTATCTTCAAAAATTAAGTCAGAACTATCTTCAATTATTTCTTCTTCTTTTACCAAAAGTCCTTTGATTTTTGTAGAATATTTTGCCATTCCTACTCCCTTGTCTTTCATCCAATATGAATAAAGTAGATTTAAAAATCCACCCATACCAGCAAAGGCAATGGCGGTTACTAAATGGGAAGAATCAGAAGATTCCCAAGTACTAGGCCAACGGATAGATGTTGGATTAAAAAAGGATCTAAAAAATTCTCCTGCTGCTATACGAACTTGAGGCTGTAAACTTGAAAAGATTAGACCTAAAACAGTAACTGCAGAAACAATTTTCATGAAGTTTTCAAGTGATTTGTAAATTATTTTTGAAAAAAGAAAAATTCCAGAAAAACCAATTATTAAAACATATGACCAAAAGAGTGTTCCTCCTCGATCTGTAAACCCAACAGGAAAACTTGTTAATTCAAATAATGCTGTTCCCCCTGCTGAAGCATAACCTCCAAGCCAGAGAAAATTAACAAAACATAAAAGAAATAAAGGATATGTAAAATATTTTCCAAGAGATAAAAATCCGCTCCAAATTCCTTTTCCTGTAATTGCTGTGTAACGACTTACTTCACGATTTACAAAAAACTGAATCATGGAGGCGGGAAGAAGAAGACCTACAAAAGCAAGTCCATACTTTGCAGAAAAGTATGGCCACCAAATTAATTCTCCTGATCCTTGTGCAATTGCTGCCCAAACAAAAGCAGGGCCCAACATCATCCAAAGCCCCGGCATTTTAGGAAGTCTTTTTATCATAATTTATAATATCATGAAAAGTGATATAATCCTTCGTAATGAAAGAGATTATTGGAAACGAGGGTTTATCAAAGGGCGAAATTATTAATTTACTTAATGGTAATAAATATGTTCGCCTTGATGAAAGAATAATTACCAAAACAAATAATGATAGCCCGTTTACCTCGCATTATGATTTGGCAGTTTCTTTAGGTGTAAATGAATTTAAACGTGATTCAATGGGTAATAAACTTGCAATTGTCGACGATGCAGGAATATTTGATTTAGTTGATGGAAAGATTGTACCGTCTGGATTAACCACAACGTGTATGATAAAAGATAGTAAAATGCCAAAAGACATAACAATTAAAATTCTTCTACAAATTTATGGTGAGGATGTAATCTGGCATCGAAAGAATTAGTCAATTACATATTGACAATCAATTTATTCGTATTAGAATCATCTTATAATATGAGCTTAACTCAATATACAGATAGATTTGCTCCATCAACACGAGAAAGATGTTTTGAGTGTTCTGCACATGGAAATACATACGTAGGACAAATACCAATACCTGAATGTAAAATTGCTGCTCTTGAAATAAGGCAAAAACCTGTTTTACTTACTAAAAAAATGACGGATGCAGCAAAAATAGATACAGGAAAAATTCCAGAAGATTGTCCAAATGAATACGGTTCGACAAGAAAAATCAAATAATTAATTTTGGGGAAGAAAATATTTATTAACTGTACAGTTTTAATTTTTTAATTTTGGAGAAGTGTTTTGTATTACTAGTCGCAACTTGTGCACCAATTTCTAAGGCAGTTCCGGCTATAATAGAATCAAAACCACCCAGTCTATCATTTCTAACCAATTCTCCTGCACATTTTGCAATTTTTTCAGTAAGATTAATTACATTTATTCCCAAGAAAAGTTTATCTGCATGTCTTATATTGACCTTTTCATTCATACCTCTCCCTGACCAAAATTCTAAAAATACAACAGTCGGTACATAAAGGTCATATTTACCCTCTACTGCACCGTCCACAAGATTTTGGTATAGCCCTTTTGAGGCTCTTGAATAATCAATAAAAACTGAGGTATCAATTACTATCTTCATTTAATTTAAATCTACTATCAAAACTCTTTCTAAATTTCTTCATATCATTTACTGATTCATCGGATAAAAATGGTTTAAAATTTTTCATCCATTTCAATTTTGGACCCCAATCAAAACTACCTTCATCAGCCTTAACTACCTTAAACAACGGAATACCTCTTTTACCGTTATTGACAACTACTGGATTACCTGCATTTGCCATATCAGAAAACTTGCTTATATTCTTTCTAAAATCGGTGTAGGATACTGTATAATTCATATAAAATATATTATATGTACATAATGTACATATGTCAATTGGTAATTTCTTTTAACTCTTGTAAAGTTGTGGCTTCATTTACTCCTTTATCTTCTCTAATTCTCAAAAATCGTGGAAAACGAAGAGAAAGACCAAGAGAATGTTTAGTACTTTTTGAAATACTATCTGCAGACACTTCAACTATCAAAGAAGGTATTGCCCAAACATCAGGAATTAGATCTTTCTGTGCTTCATATTCTTTAGGCTTAGTTTTTGAAGAAAGCTTATTTAATCTATTTTTAATTTTAACCAACATATCTTCTGTTAATCCAGTTCCAACCTTGGTTAATGTTCTAATAGTATCTCCATCTTTGATGCCTACTAATATTTTACCCAACCCAAACTGCGCTCTCTTACCTTTACCAACGAAGTAACCCATTACAATGCAATCTAGAGTGTCAGAAAGCCTACCCTCCATACCTTCTTCTTCTTTCATCTTAACCCAATTCCAGCCTGTTCTGCCTGACACATATTTACC
>JAUYMM010000070.1 GCA_030699485.1 Candidatus Woesebacteria bacterium
AAGAGAGAAAAGACAACAAAAAGTGATATCTGCTGTGAAAGAAAAAGTTCTCTCAAAAAACGTAATCTTAAATCCCACTGTTTTGAAAAAAATATTAGAAATTACTACTTCTCATTTAGAAACAGATATAGATACAAACACTCTTTATTCTTTAGCAAGATTTATATTTGTAGCCAGAGACCATATTACTTTTTTAAATATTCCTGATGAAATGATTGAAATTTCACAAAATAACAAAAAACACGATTATCAGTATGTCTTTGTTCCAAAAAACGGATCATGGAAAGAACTTCAAGAATGGATTAAAAACAGTCTTTAGTAGTTACCAACCAACCCAACCAAATTTGTTAATCCATAAAACTCCCCATAAATTAACAATAATCCCTATAAATAATAATATCCAATGATATTTCTTAAGTCCCATGGCGACTATCCCTTTAATAGTTAAAAAAGTTAACAAAGGATAAAAATCAACAGCGTATCTATATCCAAATTGTGTCCATCCAGTACCTCCTCTTAAACTCAGAAGAATAAAAATGAAAAAAATAGATAACCAAGTAAGCTTTGTCAAATTTTCTTTGATCGGTGCAAAAAGAGAAAATATAAATGCTGGCGTTGTTATCCAAATAGCAAGACCATACCAAGACGGTTGAATATAGGGAGGATAAGAATAAAAATTTGGTATTTTTAGAAATAATAGTTTTAAGTGCTCAGGTATATAGGCAATGTTTAACATGCCTTTTGAAAACCAAGGTTCTGAATAAATTCCTGGAACAAGAAAATATCCTTTATCAAATATAGTATCAAAACGGACGAAGTTGTAATAAAAATTAAATAACAAAAATGGTAATACCCCCAAAGCTATCTGAAAGTAATTTCTAAACCAATATTTTTTGTCATAGAAAAGATATAAGAAAAAAGGAAAAGCCAAAACAGTATGGAGTCTTGACAAAAACATTGAACCCAAAAACATTCCCACAAGCAAAGTTCGCCGTTTGTTTAATGATTCATAAATTGCCGCACTCATAAAAAAAGCTGAACAAACTTGACCTAGGTACCAAACAGACCCAGTTGAAGCTAAATACCAAACTATACTGCCGAAACCAATTAATATCCCTGAAAAGATGCTTAAAGAGATGTCTCTTTTAATTTTATAGGCGATGGCCATTGTTAGTACAACCAATCCAGCCCCCAAAATATGGGCTAAATATTGTTGTTGAAATTTATCACCTAAAATATATCTAAATGGTGTGGCTAAAATTGCAGGCATTGGCGGTTGTATTACATAGAATTTGTGTTCAATGGTTGGAACTAGCTCGGATAACCAAGGTTGGCTGTCTTCAAGATAGTATTTTCCTTGAAGAAATGAATCAGCGAGTCTAGTAAAATAATCATAAGGGGTTTTCCCTGGGGAGGTTATGAAGTAAACTACAAATGTTGCTATGAAAAAAATACTTACAAATTTTCGCATACCTAATATTGTATATGTTTTATGTGCTGGATTCATTTTTAGGATTTTTATAGCAAATTTTGGAACGCTTCAACTTGATCATGGAACATTCGTGGCTTGGGGGGATTCATTAGCAACTAATGGTTTTAAAAATTTTTACAGTGGCTGGTCTGATTATTTACCTGGCTATCTATATATATTATGGTTTCTTGGAAAATTAAGTTTAATTTTTCCATCACTGCAAGTGATTTTATTTAAATTACCAGCAATACTCGCTGATGTTGCAACAGGATATTTAATTTACAAAATAATAGGGAAGAAAAGAGGATTATTTTTTTCTATTCTATATCTTTTTAATCCTGCAATTTTTGCAAACTCAACACTTTGGGGACAAGCTGATTCTTTAACGGCTTTATTTTCATTATTCGCGGTTTATATTTTCCCTGCAAATTATTTATTATCTGCTGTAAGTCTGGCAACGGGTACGTTAATAAAACCACAAGCTGCATTCATTTTACCTGCAATTCTATATTTATTTATTAAACAAAAGAAAAAACTGGTTGATTGTGTAAAATATGCGGCTACTGGGTTATCTATTTTTATTCTTGCCTTTATTCCATTTAGTAATCAATCAAATTTAATTCAATTTATTTTTGACCGTCTTTCAATTTCTGCAAACCAATATCAATATGGATCGGTTAATGCATTTTCTTTTTGGGGACTTTTTGGATTTTGGAAGCCTGATAATATAACATTTTGGATTGGTTTAGGTGTTTCAATTATTCTAATTGCTCTAATTATTCTAATTATTCTAAAAAAGAAAATCAAAAATGGTGAGTATTTACTTTCTTCTTTATCACTTTTGGTGACATTTTTAATGATGACCCGTATGCACGAAAGACATCTTTTACCTGTTTTAGCGCCCCTTTTGATTGCATCGGTAACTAATCCAATTCTTTTATTAGTTTATCTAGGATTATCTGCTACATATCTAGCAAATTTATCATATGCATATTTTTGGATTACTGATAATTTCAAAGAGATTTTTAATCCAATTTTAATTAAATTTTTTATAACGATAAATCTTTTATCGTTGTATCTCATTTTTGCAAATATTTTCAAAAAAATTACTTTAAATTTCAGGCTAAAGTTATCTAAGGTAAATTCATTAGTCGTTTTTAAAACAAAAGATATTACTTCTAAACAAGCAAAAATTTATATTTTTATAATTTTGCTTTTTAGTTTACTTACCCGAACTTATGCTTTAGGAAATCCCAAAGAAATGTATTTTGATGAAATATATCATGCCTTTACTGCTAAATTAGTTCTTCATAATGATCCAAAAGCTTGGGAGTTTTGGAATCCTAACCCAGAAGGATTTGCATATGAATGGACACATCCTCCAATATCAAAACTTGTCATGGCCCTTGGGATGAAAATTTTTGGCGAAAATTCATTTGGATGGAGAATACCCCAAGCAATTTTAGGAACTTTATCTGTCTATCTAATTTATTTACTTGCTAAAGAAATATTTAAAGATAAATTAGTAGCAATACTTTCTATGGCTGTATTTAGTTTAGAAGGATTGCCATTAGTTTTAAGTAGAATGGGGATGAATGATGTTTATGTTTTGTTCTTCTCGCTTCTAGCAATACTTCTTTTTATTAAAAACAAAATTCTTCTAGCCTCTATTGCTTTTGGACTTGCCATCGCTTCAAAATGGTCAGGTGTTTATACTCTTCCAATAATTTTTGTATCACACTTTGTTTTCAGAAAGAAATTGAATATATCCTATCTCTCATTTCTTGCAATTCCCATAGCAGTTTATATAGCAAGTTATGGAATGATGTTTTCGACAGGTCATACTTGGACTAATATTATAGACACTCAAAAACAAATGTGGTGGTATCACACCGGTTTAGTTGCAGAACATCCTTACACTTCACCTGCGTGGTCGTGGCCGATACTTTTAAGACCTATATATTTGTATGATGGGCAAGAAGTTAATAACCAAGTGGCAAGGATTTATGCTTTTGGCAATCCTGTTGTTTTTTGGTTTGGATTTGTCTCAGTGATTGTTTCCGCCATATTTGCTTTTGCGGAGCGTAACAAAAAACTTGGCTTTGTAATTTTTAGTTACTTAATTTTCTTTTTGCCTTGGATTGCCTCGCCTCGTATTATGTTTTTGTATCACTACCTTCCCTCAATCCCATTTTTAGCAATTACGTCAGGCTTTATTCTCCGTCGTTTTCCAAATATAATATTTGCTTATTTGATATTTGCTTATTTGATATTTGCTTATTTCTACCCTCATTGGATAGGTACAAAAATTCCAATCTGGATTGATAATAGTTATTACTGGCTAAGTAGCTGGCGATGACAAAGCCTATGGCTTTAAAAGGCTAGAAGTAAACTTCCAAGAATTACAAGTATTCCAAACCCAGTTCCCAACAGTGTTGGCCATGTTATACCAACAACGGGAAGTGATGGTTCTGTAGCAACTGCTACCGTAGATGCAGTTGCTGTGGCAACTGTTGTAGCCGTATTTGTACTGGTTGCAGTCGCTGTTGCTGTCGCTGTTGCTGTAGGCGTGGCTGTTGGTGTTGCAGTTGCAGTTGGTTTAGGTGTTGAACACTTATTCACTTTTTCCCATCCAGCAGGAACATCACAGGGAGTAGGAAATTCTTTACACTCGCCAGTTTTAGGGTTTTTAGCTGGGGTTATGACTTGAATACACACAGGTGGTTCTGTTGCTAGTGAAATTGTAAATGATAGTTTACACAAATTAGTTGCTGCTTCGGGTTCGCTTTCAGGCACATTTGGAGCAACTGCAACGTCTCTGGTTTGGTAAAGTCTAAGTGCAGTAAAAATTGCAATACCTGCAAGCAATATTGTTACTAATATTATTCCAATTACTGTATATTTATTTTTCATTGTAATTATTTCCAACCTAATGTCACATGATGTATCTGAGCTGTTATGTTAAATGTTTTTATTGTTGCTGGTATTGCATATCCCTGACAAAAATCTGTGGTTCCCGGTCTAATGGATGTAGTCTCATTTTGAACAACATTATTAATTGTGAATCTAGCTTTATCAAACACCTCAACACTTGTTGTACCTGTTACACAAAAATTCACTTTTGATCCTGCTGTTAATGTAGAAAGTTGAGTATTGGTCAAAAGTTCCCAAGTAGGTGAATATGCTTTAATATTCTGACAAGATGCAACGGGTTTAATAGGTGGTTTTGTAGGCGGAACAGTTGGTGCTGGCACTGGAACAGGTATTGGATCAGACCCTACACAACTACACGATCCATTTTCTCTCTTTTTACAAACTTTTTCTCCCCCACAACTTTCACCAACACTTGCACCTTCGCAACCATCACCACTACCTCCTCCGCAACCGGGGCCAACAGGTGTATTATCACCACCCACACACCTTTGTTGTTTGTTACATGTTTGACCGTTATCACAGTCACCATCGTTTCGACACCCACCAGCTTTTTCTCTAATGTCTTGATTTTGTTGAACCAGATATACTCCTGCTCCAACCCCACCAATTAAAAGAAATAATCCTAAAATTGTTGCAATGATTTTTCCACCTGCAAACTTCTTTTTTGGGGTAGGAG
>JAUYMM010000010.1 GCA_030699485.1 Candidatus Woesebacteria bacterium
CCTACTATTAAGTTAATATTCATATATCAAGAATATATTAAATTAGAGCATATGAAAAGAACAAAAAAGCAAAAAATGACTGCCAAGCTTAGGCATGTCAATACCCAATTTACATACAGTTTTGACAAACCCCATAATCAAGTTATTAAAAAAAATAATACCAACATCTCGGCTGAATTTAACAACTTAGGCTCAATTAAAAACAACCTTTTTAAGAGTCTTACCATAGCTATTTTAATCCTAATTAGCCTTGTGATGGTATACTGGTTTTCGTAAGGGGGTGATTTAATATGATGTACTGCGTAAAATGTAGAACAAAGAGAGAAGGTAAAGACGCACAAGCTGTAACAATGAAGAATGGTAAAAAGGCAACAAAGGCAGTTTGTGAAGTTTGTGGAACAACAATGTTCAGAATTGGTGGAAACTAATTTTAGCAAAGTGTTCAAAACCTTCAGGAGGAACTATCACTTAGTACCTCTTGAAGTGTTTGGTGACAACCCTTACAAAACATTAATCTCCACAATTTTATCATCAAGAACTAAAGATGAAGTGACTTTGGAAGCCTCAAAGAGATTGTTTAAAATTGCTCCAAACTTAAAGATATTAAGAAATAAAGATATAAAGTTAATAGAAAAAACGATTTACCCTGTAGGATTTTATAAAACTAAGGCAAAGCATCTTAAAAATTTAAATATTTCAAAAGTACCCAAAACTCGCGAGGAACTTATGAAATTACCTGGTGTTGGTAGAAAAACTGCAAATTTAGTTTTAAATCGTGCCTTTGGTATACCGGCCGTTGCCGTAGATACACATGTTCATAAAATTTTTAATACGTTAGGTTGGGTAAAAACAAAAACTCCAGAGCAAACAGAAAAAGAACTAGTTACATTTTTACCAATTAAATATTGGCCAGAAACAAATCGTTTATTCGTTTCCATCGGCCGTCAATATACTACAAGCAAAAGGCTGATTGAGTTTTTGAAAAAAGAAAAATTAATTTAATAAGCTGCGATGGCTACACCAAAGCCACTTTGGGCATAGATACAACCCCATGAATATTCTCCCCCTGATAAAAGCTTTTTATGTCCTAATGTATTTTCCCATAGAGAAACAGCATCTGTTGGGTTCTTTGCACCAGAGACCAGAAATTCACTTAAAGTATATTTTTCAAAAATCCATTTCACATCAGCTCTCTCTTCTGGCAATTTTCCAAATCCTTCATGTCCATCAAGTTTGCCAAGTTCTAAAAGTTGATTTAATCTAATCGACGCTATTGTGCATAGCTCTTCTCGAATTGACATAGGATTAACTCCAAATTCAACTCTTCTTTTGTTAACCACTTCCCAGAGTTCTGGGCCTCCCCATTTTGGATATGTTTTTGCAACAGGAGCGGGTTTTGGAGTTACATAAACAATTACAGTCTCACCTTTTTCAATTGTTGCTGCAGAATTTTTTTGTAAAGTCAATAAATCAATTATCTCAGTTTGTGAATTATCATATCCAATTTTATAACCAGCAGAATAAATCATTAAAAAAGCAAGAATGACACTTGAAAATGTTATGCTTCCAGCAAAAACACTAAATATAATTTTCATAAATTAATAATTAATTATACTTATTTTTTTGCTTTATCATACCAGTCATTTAAAACTCTTGATACTAAATCCTTTGCACCAAGACCTACTGATAATCCAATTACTAGTACTAGTGTATAAGTTAGACCTTGAAAAAAGACTGAAACTAAACCTTGGGCAACTTGAAGTTGACCAATCGCTGCGAAAAAGGCTGAAAGAATTACTATCCATTTAGCCAATAATCCAGCGGGCTTAGCAATATCCTTATCAATACCTGCAATTGACCCCCTTACTATTCCATCAACAACTTTTGCAAAGACGAATCCTAACGCAAAAATAAGTGCTGCTGCTAAAATGTTTGGTATATATCCGAGAACTCCAGCAATAACAGACGAAACAACCGTAAGACCTAAAACTTCTGTTCCGGCCAAGAAAAAGACTAATATCAATATCCACTCAAAAAAAGTTGCAAGAAGTTCAGTAAAAGTAAATTTTACACCTGCTTTTTGTAGATAACCATCTAACCCTGCTTTTTCAGTTAATTTTTCAAACCTTAAAAGATTTAAACCTTTTTGAATTAACTTTTTGACCCAATGAGCAAGAATTAAACCAAAGGCAAATACCAAAATTGCACCTACAATTTTTGGTAAAACCAATAAAACTGAAAACCAAACTTGATTCCAAGATCCTGAAACTGCATTTTGCCATGAATTAAACATAATTAATCACCCCCTTATTCATAACTTCATTGTTTCAGAATAGATAGATGAAGTCAAATAATTACTTTAATAAAATGCTTTAGAGGCTAGTAAGCCAGATTCTGTTTCTAAACAATAATCTATCTAATGCCCTCATACTTTAGGTCAGGAACACCTTGCGGTGTCGGGGAAGACATCCCTTTGACCAATTCGGAGGTTGCAGCGGGGAGGATTGCCTTCTATTTAGCTCTTTCGAGCTTCCTAGAACCTACTTAGCCTTTCGGCTAAATGGGCGTTTCATATTGCTCGTCTCTGTTGCTCTAACTGGCCCACATTCATGTAACTGAACATGGTCTCTAGCTTACGCTAGACACCCTGTCTTCTGCTGTCTGGACTTTCCTCTCCACGTAGCCTTACGGCGACGTGGGGCTATTGTTCCACCTCTAAAGCATGGGTATTATACCAAAAAATGGTTTGAATTATAATAACTATTGGAATTGAGATAATCATTCCTATAATTCCTGCAAGTCTGAATCCCACTGCAAGTGATAATAATGTAATAATTGGAGATACTCCGGTTGATTTTTCCATAATTTTTGGCACTAATACATAATTTTCAAGTTGTTGAATTAAAATTGCAAGGCCGATTGACATAAAACCCAAAAACGGAGATATACTAAAACCTAATATTATAACTGGAATTGAAGCAACAACAGGACCAATGTATGGAACTATCTCAAATATACCAGCAAGCATTGCCAACGGAAGTGCATATGGAATACCTAATAGTATAAATCCTATATAACTTAAGATTCCAACTAACAACATCAATGCAAATTGTCCCCTAGCCCATCCACCTAGTTTTTTTTCTAGAACATTAACCAAATTTGTAATTTCCTTCGTTTTTTCTTTACCAAAAAGAAATTCCACGTTTGTATCAAATTTATTCCTAATTAATAATAAATAAAATGCAAAAATTGCAACAGTTAAGATACTTAATATATTTCCAAACAAAGAAAATCCAGCTTTTATAATCTGACTTGGAACAGAACCTAACTGTGAAACCAATTGTTTAAAAACTTCCTCACTTGCATAATTCTGAAGCCCTAAATTATGAAAATAGATAGGAAAATTATTAGCAAAATTTGTAGTTTGAACTATTAAGGGTGGAAGGATAGAAGCAATAGTTAGCCCAAATGATCCAAAAATTAAGACATAAGAAAGAAGTACCGAGACTCCTTTTGGAATCTTAAATTTAGATAACTTATTTACAAATGGATTTAAAATTGCAACTAAAAGTAAAGCTATAAAAAGTTGTAATACAATATCACGAATAAAATAAAGAAACCATATAGATCCTAAGAAAACTATTGTAAATATTATTGTCTTATGTGAAATTTCAACTTTTCTTGTCATGTGTATCTAAATAATACCATTTACTAATCAAATTTACCATGTTTTGATGAAAATTTATATCATTTATGTCAAACCAATTAATTCTTTTGTCTTTTTTAAACCAAGTCATTTGTCGTTTTGCATATTTCATTTCATTATTTATCCATTGACTAATAAATTCTTCATATGTTAATCCTTCTTTAAAAAACGCTTCTGATTCTTTATAACCTAATGATTTCATTGACTGATGTTTCCATGAAACACCTATTTTAAGTAAATTTTCAACTTCTAAAACAAATCCTTCGTTTATTCTTTTATCTACCCTATCTTTAATATTATTTAGTATTCTTGGATGAGAAGCTGATAGTCCAACCATTAATAAATCTACATTTTTGTCTAAAACTTTTTTCCTTTTTTCAACAATTTGTTTTTGAGTTCCGTGATGAGTATTCCAAACAGCAATTTCAATAGCCCTAACTAATCTCCTTGAATTTCTTTTGTCAGAAGAATTTAACGAAGCTGCTTTAGCGCCATCAAGATCTGCAAGTTTATTAAATAATTCATTAATATCAAGTTTTTCTAAACTAATTCTTAAATTTTCATTTTTTGGTATATCAACAGTTGCTATACCATCAATTAAACTTTTAATATAAAATCCAGTTCCACCAACAATAATCGGTAATTTATTTCTCTGCCAGATATCTGAAATTACAAGCTTTATTGATTTAAAATATTCAGAAACACTATAATTATCATTTGGTTCTGCTAAATCATATCCCCAAATCTTAACAGAGTCATCCCACTCCTTACCTGTTCCTATGTCCATATGCTTATAAACTTGTCTAGAATCACTAGACACAATTTCACCATTAAATTTTTTAGCCAATAAAAATCCGAGTGAAGTTTTACCCGTTGCGGTTGGTCCACAAATCACAAGAAGTTTTTTAGTCTGTAGTTCCATAATTTAAAAGATAAAAATAGAAATGATATAGCAAACAAAAGTGTAGATAAAATACCCATCAAACTTGCCAGTCCAAGAAGAGAATTATTTAAAATAACAGGCAATAAACCAATAACTAACAATAATAGTAGCTTTTCTGTTGGTAATTTGTAATTCATAAATAATGTTATAGATAGAACAAATACATGAAGGGCGAACAAAATAGTTAATACTCCAAACACTAGTAATAACTTACTAGGAAAACTTATACAAAATATAATGATAATTAAAAGAGACAACACTAAATCAATTAGGTTTGTACCATAAATTAAAATTCTAAAGATTGGATTGACTGGTTTTAATAAAAGATAAATAAAATCATTAGAATTTATTAACTGTTTTAAAATATATATATTTATATATACATATTTAACAAAAATTATTAAAAATAATAATGTTAATGACAAATAAATATTATTTAAAACTAAATTTAAAGTAACAAAATATATTGAATACTCAATAACTTTTTCAAAAATAGAAAAGTAAGACAAACTTTTTTTTGAATCTGACAACCAAATTTTAAAATAATGATAAATCATATTAATTAGTAATATTTTTAATAATTTCTTCTATTGGAAATTCTTCAATTTCTAAATTCACCACAGGATAATTTTGTAATAATTCCGCTGCAGCAAAAGTCACAATAGTCCTTGGTACTGAAATATAAATTTGGGGGAATGAATATCTTTTTACTGTACCAATATTACCAATTAACTTTATATCTACTTCCTCAGAAAGAGTAGCCTTTATTATTTTTTCTGTTGCAAATTTTGTTGTTATTTCCTCTATTGCTCCGTCAAAGATAATGGTTCCTTTGTTAATTATTATTATTCTTCTTAATAAATCAGTAAAATCACCTATGTAGGAAGATGATAAAAGAATAGTCGTTCCATATTCTCGATTGTAATCGAAAACAAAATCTTTTAATAATGGTTCATCTAAAAACAAAATTTTAGGTTTATGTATTAAACTTGCAATCATTTCCATTTTGGCTCTTTGGATTGGTGATAATTTATTAACAGGAATCTTTAATATTTTTGATACGTTAAATAAGGATATTAACTGATCTAAATTTTTTTTATATTCTCTTTCAGGTATTTGATATAAGGCTTTATTTAACTCAAATGTTTCTGTTGCTGGTAAATTCCACCAAAGTTGAGTCTTTTGTCCTGTAACAAATGATATTTGTTTTAAAAAATTTTGATTTCTTTGATAAGGATCAAAGTCTAAAACAGAAACAAATCCTGAAGTCGATGGAGAAATACCTGATAGTACTTTCATTGTGGTGGTTTTACCTGCTCCATTAGGGCCAATGATACCCACTATTTCTCCAGCTTGTATTGCAAAAGAGATTTTTTTTAAAACTTTTGACGACAATCGATCAACAATTATAGCCTTGTCCATGGACAGATTATAACACTTTTAGATTATAGCACTTTTTACCTAGCTACTTGTCTTTTTAAAGTTTTGCCTGGAGTAAACTTTGGAGCTCTGTGAGTTTTGATTGTAACTAATTTATCGGTCTTTGGAATTTTAACAGTTTTACCTTTCATTGAAATTACTCTAAATGTACCAAATCCTGAAAGAACTACTTTTTCACCTTTTGAGAGAACTCTACCTACTTCAGATAAAAATACATGAACTGCCTCCTCAGCACCTTTTTTTGTTAGATGAGCTTTCCTTGAAACTAATTCAACTATTTCTCTTTTTGTCATGCTTATATGGCTAATATACTATTTAGCTTTGGTTATGTCAACTGCACGAACTTCGCGAACAGCAGTAACTTTAATTTGACCTGCATATTCTGCCTCTTTTTCAAGCTTCCTTGCTATATCATGAACTAAAATAGTAAGTTTGTCATCATCTACTTCGTTTGGATCTACAAAAACTCTAACATCTCGACCAGCTTGAAAGGCATACGCAGTTTCAACTCCATTAAAGTTTTTGACAATTTCTTCAATCTTATCCATTCTTTTTACATATCCTTCATGTGGTTCATATCTGGCACCAGGTCTTGAGCCAGAAGCAGCATCTGCAATCCAGACTATATAACTTTCAATCGAAGAGAATGGTTTATCTTCATGATGCTCAGCAATTACAGCAACAACTTCTTTTGGAATACCAAATTTTTTCGCAGTGGTTACACCAACATCTATGTGATTTCCTTCTTCATCTGTTACAACTTTACCAATGTCATGAAGTAAACATCCAAGTCTTACAACATCTACTTTTGCTCCAAGTTCCTCTGCAATAGCTATTCCAATCTTTGTTTCTTCAATTGTGTGATGGCCTAAATTTTGACCATATGAAGTCCTAAATTTAAATTTTCCAATAAGCTTTAATAAATCAACAGACAAATTATAAACCCCACATTCCTCAGAAATCTTTTTACCTTCTTCCAGCAAAACATCTTCCATGTTAGCTCTAGTTAGTTTCATTACTTCTTCAATCCTAGTGGGTTGAATCCTACTGTCTTTTATTAAAATTTCTAAAGCTCTTTTTGCAATTTCTCGCCTGACGGAATCAAAAGAAGAAATTCTAATTTCATTAGTATCATCAATTATTATCTCAACTCCAGCTTCTTTTTCAAAACTTCTGATGTTTCTTCCTTCTGCTCCAATAATTCTTCCCTTTACTTCTTCATTTGGAACTATGAGTGAAGATACTGTGTATTCTGCTGTAAATGCAGTTACTCCATGTTTTAAAGCATCAGCTAATATCTCACGAGATTTTTCAGAAGCCTCAAGTTTTATTCTTTCTTCAGCTTGTCTTATTTTTTTTGCAATTTCAGAAGATAAATCACGTTGCACTTCATCTAGTATTGCCTTTTTTGCTTCATCAGCAGTCATTTTAGAAACAGCCTCTAACTTTTTTATATAATCATTTTGCGTAGCCATACGAGTCACTTATTTTAACACATCATTCACTACATTCCAACCAAATCCTTTTCCTGCCAAATATTGAGAGATTTTTTGTTTGCGAATTTTTTCATCGTATTTTTGCCATTTATATTTTTTCTTCTCTATTAATTCTTTTGCAATTTTTACTTCATCTATTTCTGTATCATCCAACGTATTATTAATAATTTCTTGTTTTATTCCTTTAATTCTTAACTCAGAGCTCAAAATTCTTTTCGACTTTGGCGAAAATGCTTGTCTTTGGTCAACCCACCATTTTGCAAATTTGATATCATCTAACAATTCAAGTTTTACCAGTTTATCTATTATGGTTTGGTGCAAAGATTCATCGATTTCTTTTCTTTTAAAATAACCATTAACTTCTTTAACACTTCTTGGTCTTACCATTGCAAATCTTAATGTTTTATCAAAAGATTTTTGTAGATTTCCTTTTTTAATTATTTCATTAATTTCTTTTTGAGTTAATTCCTGATTTACTTTTAATTGCAATTTCATGAAGTTCTCAAGATCCAGTCCAAAACCAAAAACTCCATCAAGATTTATATTGACACGCTTCTTACTCTTTTGTGCTTTAATTGAGGTGATAACTGGCATTGACTAATGGTAACACTATTCTTTGTCAGCTTCATTTTCTCCAATTTCTGTTGGAAGTTTTTTACCTGAAGCTGATATTTCTCTTATTTTCTTTTCAATTTCGTCTGCAAACTTTGGATTTTCCTTGAAATAAGTCTTTGACCCTTCTCTTCCCTGCGCAATTACTTTTCCTTCATAATTAAAGAAGGATCCAGATTTTGTCAAAATTCCAAGTTCTACTGATACATCTAATAAATTCCCATTTCTACTTATCCCATCCTCATTCATAATGTCAAACTCTGCAACTCTTAAAGGAGGTGCTACTTTATTTTTAACAACTCTCACTCTTACTCTTGTTCCAATAACTAAATCATTATCTCCTTTTAAGGATTCAATTCTTCTTATATCAAGTCTTACTGAAGAATAGAATTTAAGAGCAAGTCCTCCTGGCGTTGTTTCAGGATTTCCGAACATGATTCCAATTTTTTGCCTTAATTGATTTGTAAAGATTAAAACAGTTTTAGATTTGCTTATTGCACCTGTTAATTTACGAAGCGCTTGACTCATAAGTCTAGCTTGCATACCCATCACAGAATCTCCCATGTCTCCTTCAAGTTCTGCTCTTGGAACAAGGGCTGCCACAGAGTCAACAACAATTACATCCATTGCACCTGATCTTATTAAAGTTTCTGTAATTTCTAATGCTTGTTCTCCTGTATCAGGTTGACTCAATAAAAGATCGTCAAGATTAACTCCTATAATTTGGGCTCTTACGGGGTCTAGAGCGTGTTCTGCATCTATAAATGCACACTGACCACCTTTCTTCTGTGCTTGAGCTATTGCAGAGAGTGCAAGAGTAGTTTTTCCAGAAGCCTCTGGTCCATATATTTCAACAATTCTTCCTCTAGGAAAACCTCCAACACCAAGGGCAAGATCAAGAGCAATTGCTCCAGTCGAGACGACTTCAACTTGTGCCATTTTACTAGCATCTCCACCTAAACGCATGATAGAACCTTTGCCATACTGTTTATCTATTTGTTCCATCGCCATTTTAATAGCTTGAAGTTTTGCAGGAGCACCTTCCTGTTTTACTGGAGCATCAACTGTTTCTGTTTTTTTCTTCGCCATTTGTATTCTTGTACAGAATAATACGAACGTTCCCCAAATGCAAGAAGGAAATTATTGATTAAGTAGATTTGTAACTCTTGGCTTAACTTTTTCCTCAAGAGATTCATCATATGAATAACCATATTTTTCTTTTATATCCTTAAAAACTACGGGGAATATGTCCATTACTTTCCATAGTGATTTCTCTATCTGTGATTTATCATAAGAAGGAGTGATTTCAGCCAGCACTTTTAACTGATCACTGGTAAGAAATTCCTCAACTCTCTTATTTGTTTCTAAAAGTAATATATTCGGGTCATTTATAAGTTCGAATAACTTAATTAAAACAGAAGCGTGGATATTCAAAATCGCTCGAGTATTATATATTTCTCCTTTTTTCAAATATTGTGCACCAATAATTTGCCAGTTCCAAAAGTTAACAACCTTATCTTTAAATATCCTTGGAATATCAATTCCATCTGGACGTTTATCTAAAATTGCACGCAACTCGCCATTCGTTTTGTCTACTAATATTTTTACTGTTTGGAATTTTGGTCGAGAGAACAACTGCTTCATTCCCGACTCTTTAATAACTGGGGTTTCAATCCTAAACAAATCCTCATATATAGCCATAAAACCTATATCATGCTTAAATGAAAAAAGTATTTTGCCAAATTTAGTTAAAATATCTAGTAATTCGCCTTCAACTGCTTCGACGAATTCATCTTTTGTAATAATATAACCTTCCATGTCTGAATATTTTGTTGCTTTATAAACATCTTCCCTAGCCTGTGAACCGACCAGTGTAAAAGCAACCACACGTGGATCATCTTGAAATATTTTAGTTAAGGCGTCAGTAATTTCTTTTGGAGACATCATCAGTATGATAATTATAACATTTTTGTCGGGGAGGACGGTAATTTTTTACAGTTTATCTAATATTTTTAATTTTTCATTTAAATTGCCTTTTGGAAATAAGTCTTTTGGGTATAATTCAATTAAATTTAATTCTAATCTTTTGGCAATTTTAATTTTCTTTCTTTTTAAGTAATCGTATCGTTTTAAATTACCACTCAAACCAAAATATTCAATCCAAATATTTCCAATTACAAAATCTGCTGTAAATTTTTCATTTTTCGGATATGGCACATTTATTTTATGATTAATTCCTCGCCTAAATAGCCAATCGTCAATTATTTTTTCTGCTAACGAATCACATTTATGACCGTCTAACGCGATATGTTTTTCTGCAAACACCACATGATTAGGTTTGAACCCAATCGTTTTTATAAAATTATTCCAAGCACCATACCTTCTCCTAATTGAACTGTAATATGGACATTCCGCTTTTAGCGGTATTCTTGCATATAATTTATAAAACTTTTTGACCCATTTAATTAATTCAACTTCAGTAATTTCTTGTGACTTATGCTGACATTTAGGAGAACAATACGAATCTCCATACAAAACATCTTTTTTACAAATATGACATTTTTTCTTTGGTTTTAATATCCTTTTTGAATTTACTACTAAAGCAAGACATCTATGAGAACAGTAGTGCCTTTGGAATTTCTGGAATTGACTTTTTACCCTCTCAAATTCATTGCCACACCCTTCTCTCGAACAAATAAGATTAATCTTATTTGTTTTAGATAGACCAACACATTTAACTGAGCAGTAAAATTTCCACCCAAATTTTTGCCCTTCATTGAATCTCCTAGTAGACTTTGCAATCTTTTTACCACAATAGTTACAAATTACGATATGAATCATTATTTAATTAAATACCGAAGTATGTACGAAGTCAATACTGGATTATCTTGTCAGAGCGACTGGATTTGAACCAGCGACCTCCTCCACCCCATGAAGGCGCGCTACCAACTGCGCCACGCTCTGTTTTTGTATTTTATCAAATTAATTTCAGTTGGTCACAAATTGTGACAGACTGAATTTCTCAACTCGTTACAGTTTGTAACAGTTTCATGGGGACAAATTGTCCCTACGAAAAAGAAAGATTTATAATTTTCAAATGGTCACAGTTTGTGACCACTTATTCATATCTTATTGCATCGATTGGTGATAGTTTTGCTGCACGACGTGCAGGAAAAATTCCAAAGAAAATTCCAATTGCTGATGAAACAAATAATGCAACTATAACTGCCAAAGCATTGATACTCGCTGGGAAAAAGAACCTAGTAATTAAAACTACAATTATTGCTAAAATTAATCCTGAAATTCCTCCTAAAAGGGACAGTGTAACTGATTCTGACAAAAATTGTAATAATATATCTTTTTCTGTTGCTCCAATTGCACGCCTTATTCCAATCTCTTTTGTCCTCTCAGTAACAGTTGAATACATAATATTCATAATTCCAATACCTCCAACAAAAAGTGATATTGAACCAATTGCAATTAAAAATAAATTAATAATTCCAAAAATTTGATTTATAGAATTTAATAGTTCTGCTTGTTCAGTTACTGCAAATCCTTCAGCTTCATATCTTTTTAAAAGAGTCTCTTCTGCTTTTTTCTTAACCTCAGAAATAAGATCGTCTGATTTAACTCCTAGATATATTGCCCAAAACTTTTTATCTGGATTAATACTTCCATAGGCAGTTTTATATGGTATAAAAATCGCAGTATCTGCCTGTCTATCTCCTTTTTTCTTGGAAACACCTATAACTTTAAATCTTTGGTTCTCAAATCTGATTATTTTTCCTACAGCTATTTCTGTTGAACCAAAAAGATCTACGGCAATAGTATTTCCTAATACTGCAACTTTAGCACTTCTCTGCACTTCTGATTTTCCAAACAATTTACCTCCCTCTGTTTCAATATTCATCAATTTAAAACCATCCTCATTTATTGCCATCACACTACCAAATTTTTTCTCTCCCTCTGCTTCAATTGATGCACTTCGCATAAAAATAGGGACAACATAATCAATTCCAGTTATTCTTTCTAAGCTTCGTACATCTCTTTCATCAAAAGATACTCCTCCGACCGTTCCTTGTCCTCCAAAACTTGCTCCACCTTCGCCAGTGAATCCACTTCCAGGAAGTATCATAATAAGGTTTGCTCCCATACTTTGGAATTGTCCTTGAATATAATTTTTAAGCCCAAGTCCTAAGGCAATTAAAATAACAACAGAAAAAACTCCAACCATTATTCCAAGTGAAGTTAACAAAGTTCTAATTTTATTTCTTTTAAAATCATCAAATGACGACTTTACTAAATTTATATATGTTTTCATTATTATAAGTATTTTTTGACTATTTTTCCGTCTTTAATAAATATTTTTCTATCTGTCCTATCAGCAACATTTTTTTCATGAGTTACGATAACTACAGTAACTCCAGTTTTTTTGTTTAATTCTTCTAAAATAGAAAGAATATCGTCTCCTGTTTTGCTATCTAAATTTCCTGTTGGCTCATCAGCTAAAATCAAGTCTGGATCCATAATTAGAGATCTTGCAATTGCGACTCTTTGCTGTTG
>JAUYMM010000015.1 GCA_030699485.1 Candidatus Woesebacteria bacterium
TTGTTTTGGAAAGAGATGCTTAACTAGTTTCCAAAAGATGTAGACTGTAGCTATGCTCCAAAAAGCCAAAATTACTTTGAATATAAATAAGTTTCCAGAAATAGCAGCGGTTAAATAAAGTAAGGGTGGTTTATTGTCATGCAATCCCAAATAAAGAGGAATCCCTTGTCTTACACCTTCACCTAAGGCGAGGTAAATCATTTCATCGCCATAGTAATATGGCTCAAAAAATGAAGGAACCCTTAATATTAAAAGTATTGCAAAAAAAATCTCAAGCCAAAGCGGGGTATCAATGATAGTTATTAGTTTCTTCCAAAGCTTCATGCTGTTATAATTCTACCATATGCAAAAAATTTTGGTTACAGGTGGAGCTGGGTTTATTGGAAGCCATCTCTGTAAATCACTTCTTGATGATGGATATAAAGTTGTTTGTCTTGATAATTTAATCACAGGAAGTAAAAAGAATATTGAAGATTTATTAGATAATCCCAATTTTGAGTTTGTAAATGCTGACGTATGTAATTTGCAGGCTGTAGACCGTAGTCAATTAGCCGTAAGCGCCATTTTCCATCTTGCTTCTCCTGCTTCTCCAATCGATTATCAAAATTTTTCAGAAGAGACATTATTGACAAATTCTGTAGGTACGTTAAATATATTAAATTTAGCTAAAGAAATAAAAGCAAAGGTTTTAATAGCTTCTACATCTGAAATATATGGTGACCCTCTTGAACATCCACAAAAAGAAATATACTGGGGAAATGCAAATAGCTTTGGTCCAAGAAGTTGTTACGACGAAAGCAAAAGGTTTGCAGAAGCTGCAACTTATGTATTTTTAAATAAGTATAATATCGACGCAAGAATAATTAGAATTTTTAATACATACGGACCTAACATGCAAAAAGATGATGGTAGAGTGGTAAGTAATTTTATATGGTGGAGTATTCATAATACTCCAATTTTGATTGATGGAGATGGTAGCCAAACAAGATCTTTCTGTTATGTTTCAGATTTGGTTGATGGAATTAAAAAAGCAATGTTTAGTGAGAAAACAAAAGGAGAAATATTTAATCTTGGAAATCCTAATGAGTTTAGAATTAAGGAACTTGCAGAAATGGTGATTAAATTAACGAATAGTAAGTCAAAAATTATTTTAAGTGAAACTTTTCGACCAGACGATCCAATGCAAAGATGTCCAGATATTACTAAAGCAAATAAAATATTAGATTGGAAACCAAAAATAGAACTTAAAGAAGGTCTTCAAAAAACAATTAAATATTACAAATCATTTTAAACTTTCTCGGTAACTTTATACTCAATATATTTTCCAAGCATAAGTCTTGTATGAGCATCAAGGCCAGGGAGAGCTGAGAAGAAAAATCCTACAACAGGCATTAGTATAAATTCAAATGGCGTTAAAATTGTTCTCCAAATAGATACAGTTTCAGGCCTTTTTGGTTTGTATATATTATTTATAAAAAAGAGGACAATAAGGAAACCCAAAGAGAGTGTTAGGATGATTGATGATAATTTCGGAACCATAAACCCAAGTGCTGTTCTACCAAAGGCAGGATTAATAAGTGTTGGTAGGGTTAGTCCGATTGTTATAATAAACCAATTGACTGGCCACATAAAATGAGCCCACAATACAAATCCCAACCTTGTTGTTTTGTCCCAAAATGGAATTTCGCGATCAACTAAATAGTTTTTAATTATCCAAGAATCGTCAGATGTTCCCCACGCCCATCTTCTATATTGTTCGTATTGGGCCTTTATTGTTTTCCAAGTTGTTGTAGACTGAGCAGCGTCAGCATGTAACGGAAGGTAAATAGGTTCGACTTCAAGTCCACCCTTAACCTTGTAATATGCCTTAAAAAATATACCCCAATCTTCGGGGATTTTATCTGCGTCCCAATAGTCCACCTCGTCAAGAAGCTTATAAGAAAGGGAATAATTCTGTGCGTTTATAAGTCTGTCCTTTCTTGGTAATTGAGATAAATTCCAAATTGATCCAAAAGTATTTGGAACTCTAGTGATTGCAGGTAGTTCCCAGATATTATTATAAAACATTACTGCAGGTTGCCAAAAATGCCTGTATCTTGTAGGGCAATCTAAAAATTTAAACGACAAACAAGCAAAATGGTTTGGGTGATATTTATGATCCGCATCGCAACTTGTAACTGTTAAATAATTTATGTCTAGCTTCCCTTTGCCTATATAATTTTTTTTGAACCAAACTGCTGCATATTTTTCATTTGATGCTTTTCCTGCGACTTCACCAGCAACCAATTCATGATTGGTTTGAATAAAGTTTTTAAAATACTTTCCATATTTAGAGTTTAGGGTTTGAAATTTAGAATTTCTATCTTCTTTAGGTTCTTTCTCTTCCATTGCAAGAATTACAGAAATCATTTCGGTTGGAAGAGTTTGGTTTATTAGTGAATTTATTGTTCTTTCTAATATATGTAGTGGCTCTTTATAAGTAGGAATAATTACGACATTGTGTACTTTGTCCCAATCTGGAAATGTTTTTAAATCACTAACCCAGTCGTAATTAATTGCTGCTTGAATTTTAGTGTGAGAAATAATTGACGTGATGGCAATTAAAAATGATTGATAAAACCAATAAACATTAAAAAGTAATACAAAATAAGCAACAAAATTAGGAAAAACAAATATTCCCCAATAGGGAAGTAGAATCATATTCCATGAAAAAAAACCAGGCAATATTTCAAAAAATCTTAAAACCTGCCTTTCATGATTTACAATGAAATTACGCATATTTATTTAAGACGAGGGAATAATGGTTCAGACGCTTTTATTTTTTGGCCACTAAATATCTTTTCAACTTTATCAGCAGTTTCTGGTAAGAATGGCTGTAAGTTATATGCTATATGCTTTATGGATAAAACAGCATCTTGCAAAAATTCGTTTAATTTTTTACCTTCTAATTTCCAAGGTTCAGCATTGTTTATTTCTTGATCAACTTCTGTTATTTTCTCCCAAATAAATTTTAAAGCATTATCAAATCTAAATTCTTCTAGTGCCTTAACTACTTCGGGATATAACTTTGTTTCCTTTGATTTGAAAGTAAACTTTGATTTCTCGCACATCTTTGCAACTCTTGAAACTAAATTACCTAGACCATTTGCAAGATCACTGTTATAAACATGGGTAATTTTTTCCAGTGTTATATCTACATCGTTTGTAAGTGGCCCAAATCTAAGAAAATAATACCTAACTCCATCTACACTAAATTTCTCTATAAGTTCTGATGGCAAAATAACATTTCCTAGGGATTTACTAACTTTTTGTCCATTAAGAGAAATAAAATCATGTACCAATATTGTTTTTGGTAGTTTATAACCAGCCGATTTTAACATTGCAGGCCAATATATTGCATGAAAACGTTGATTGTCTTTGCCTAAAACATGAACGTCTGCCGGCCAGCAGTTTTCTTGTCTTCCGTATGTTAAATAATTGATCAAGGCGTCGAACCAAACGTAAATAGTGTGAGTAGGATCATCTGGGACAGGGATACCCCATACTACCTTTTGACGGCTAATTGAAAAATCCTTTAAGCCTGATTTTATAAAAGAGACGATTTCGCCTCTTTTGGAATCGGGCCAAACAAACTCTGGATTTTTCTTGATATGATCCAACAAAAATTTCTGATATTTAGAAAGAGCAAAAAAATAATTTTCCTCTTCTATTTTTTGAATCTCTTTTGTAGGATGAAATTCACATTTTTCTTCATTTAATTCAGTAACTTCTTTAAATGACTCACAGCCTTCACAATAAAATCCTTTATATTTTGCTTTATAAATATCACCATTGGCTTTTGCTTTTAGATAAAATTCTTGCGCAAATTTAACATGATCTTCATCTGTCGTTCTAATAAATCGATCATAAGAAATATTTAATTTATCCCATTGTTTTTTATCTTCTTTTGCAATTTTGTCAACAAAATCTTTTGGGTCAACCCCCTTTTCTTTTGCACCCCTTTCTACTTTTTGTCCATGCTCGTCCGTACCTGTTAAAAAGTATGTTTTATATCCAGTTTGTCGATGATAACGGGCCAAAACATCCGCTAATAATTTTTGATAGGCATGGCCAACATGAATTACATCATTGGTGTAATCAATTGCCGTAGTTACATAATATTTCCTGTCCATATTCTATTCTAACACTTCACACTCTATATCTAAAGTATTGACAAACCTTAGACTAGTCTATATACTAACCTCATGTTAATACCTACTGTAAATAATGTAAAAACGATAACAGATATGAGAGAAGATGCTTTGGGTCTTTTGAATTCTGTGAATGAACAAGGCTTGGCCTATATATTTCATAGGTCTAAACCAAAGGCTGTTTTATTGAATATTGCCGATTTTATATTACTTCAACAAATGGCGGAGGATTACGAAGATTATAAAGACGTCTTGGAATTGAAAAAGGAGAAAAGAGGTAAAGGTATTCTACTAAGTGAAATTGTGAAAAAGTATGTATGAAGTGCGTTTTACTAACAAAGCGGAAAAAGAATTAACAAAAATTGCTGGTTTTGATCGTAAGAATTTATTAAAAAGAATAACTCAAATAACATTCCCGTTTCCTCAGAATTATGACATAGATAAACTCTCGGGTGGTGAGGGTTTTTACAGACTTAGGACAGGAAACGTGAGAACTTTTATCGAAGTTGATCAAAAAAATAAACAAATTTGGGTTAGAAAAATTAAATATAGAGGTGGAGCTTACAAATTTTAACTAGCAAGTTTTTTGATTTTTTCACTCCAGACATTGGCCCATTCTTCAGCCTCCATTTTTTGTAGGGCTAGTTTAAATCCTTTAGTATTTAATTGTTTTTCAACTAATTCAATCTCTGAAGTACCTACTTCTAAATTTGTTTTTATATTCTGAATGCTTCTTTTTTTCTTTAACCAATAGGCAATTGCAAGCCTTTTTACATATGTTTCAAGTTCCTTGTCACTAAAAAAATCTTTGCAGAAAGTTCTAAAATCTTCTTTGGTTTTAATATCTTCAAGCGTCTGGAAAAAAGTATTAATTATCTCTCTTTGTAAATGTTGCATATATTTCGATTATTATACCAAGCCCAGCTATTAATACTGCATTTAATATATTTCCAATTCCAAAAAACTTAAAAATTGCAAAAATAGTAAAGCAAACTGAAATTAAGAATCCTCTTCTAGAGTTACCAAAGATTAATGAGAAGAGGAAAAATAAAAATATAAGTAAATTTAAAAAAAACAAAGGCACAAATAAAGAGAATCTTGGATCAGTGAAATAAACAATGCAAAATAAACTGAAAAATAGGATAAAAGTAAGAATGAGAGAAGGCAAAAAATTCTTTCTTTTTAAAATTTGTTGTTTTCGTATTTCTTTCTGCATGCTATATACTTAGCGTATGGAGGCCATACTACTAATTATAATACTAATTGCTGTAATTATTCTTATTACTTTAATATTAAGACAAAAACCCTCAGGAGATCTTATTGAGTGGTTAAAATCAACAAACGTGAGGATAGATGGTCAAAACAAAGCAATTGGTGACAGGCTTGATAATACTTCCAACATAATAAATGACTTACAGAAAAACATAGCAGAATTTAATCAGTTTCTTTCATCACCAAAATTGAGAGGCAATATAGGAGAGCAAGTGTTAAAAGAACTTTTAAAACAATTCCTTCCAAATGAATCATTTAATCTTCAGTATACTTTTAAAAGTGGCGAAAAAGTTGATGCTGCAATTATGACTTCAGCTGGAATAATACCAGTAGATTCCAAATTTCCGCTTGAGAATTTTAGAAAAATGACCGCCTCTGCTGATAGCTCCGGCGAGTCAGGCCGTGCTTTTGAGAGAGATGTTAAAAAGCATATAGACGATATATCAAAGAAATACATATTGACCGACGAAGGAACCTTAGATTATGCTTTAATGTATATTCCATCTGAAGCTGTTTACTACGAAATAGTTAACAGCCAGACACTCTTCGACTACGCCCAATCAAAAAGAATTTTGCCAGTTTCTCCAACAACTTTTTACGCTTACATAAAAGCAATTTTAATGAGTTTTGAGGGGCAAAAAATTGAAAAACAAGCAAAAGAAATACTAGCTTCACTTCGTGCGATTAAAAAGGATTATGGAAAAGTTGAAGAAAACTTAGGAATTCTACAAAAACATTTAACTAATGCTGTTAGTATGATGAATAATGTTAGTAGCAGTTTTTCAAATCTTGGTCATAAAATAGACCACACTCAAAATTTAGATAATGGTGATAGTAAAAAATTGTCGTGATGAAATTAAACAAAGAGCAACTTCAGGCAGTCAAACATGAGGGTGGTCCACTTTTAATCATTGCTGGTGCAGGAACTGGGAAAACTACTGTAATTACAGAAAGAATTAAATATTTAATTACAAAAGGATTTGCAAAAGCAGAGGAAATTTTAGCTCTTACCTTCACCGAGAAGGGTGCTGCTGAGATGGAAGAAAGAATTGATGTAGCTCTCCCTTTGGGGTATGGAGAAATGTGGGTTTCTACGTTCCATTCTTTTTGTGACCGCATTTTACGTGACAATGGTATTGATATTGGATTATCAACAAATTATAAACTAATGACAACTGCCCAGTCTGTTGATTTGGTAAAGAAAAATTTGTTTGATTTTAATCTAGAATATTTTAGACCCATGGGCAACCCATGTAAATTTATAGACGGGCTATTACAACACTTTAGTCGTTTGCAAGATGAGAGCATAACTCCAAAAGAATATTTAAAATACGCAGACAAATATATAAATGAAGAGATATTAGAAGTTACAAAGTCAAAAGAGTTGGCAAATGCTTACAACGAGTATAACGAGTTGAAATTACAAAATAACGTTTTAGATTTTGGAGATTTAATAACTTACGTAATTAAATTATTTAAGGACAGACCAAATATATTAAAAAAATATCAAGAAAAATTTAAATATATTTTAGTTGATGAATTTCAAGATACTAACTTTGCCCAAAATGAATTAGTTAACTTACTAGCAAAGAAAGATAGAAATATTACAATCGTTGGAGATGATAACCAAAGCATTTATAGGTTTAGGGGAGCAGCAATAAGTAATATTATTCAATTTAAAAAAACATATTCTGATGCAAAAATTGTAACTTTAAATCAAAATTATAGATCAACGCAAAAAATACTTGATAGTGCATATAAATTAATTAAACACAATGACCCAGATACCTTAGAATATCAACTAGGGATATCTAAAAAACTCAAAGCAGTGAATAGTAAACAGTTAAAAGATATAAGGTTTATACATACACAAACAGGACAAGAAGAAGCGGAAAGAGTTGCCGAGGAAATCCTTCGACTAAACGCTAAGGACAAGTATAAGTGGAGTGACATGTCTATTTTGGTTAGAGCCAATAATCATGCTGATAGTTTTATTCGTGAATTTGAAAGGCAGAATATTCAGCATCAGTTTTTAGGTCCAAGTAAACTGTTTGAGAAGAATGAAATAGTTGATCTAATTTCTTACCTTAAAGTACTATATAATCCAGAGGACTCGGCCAATTTATATAGGTTATTATCTTCAGATATTTTTGATATCAATAGTCTTGAGCTAATAAAAATTGCAACTAATGCAAAAAAGAATAGTCTGTCTATTTTTGAGGTAATTGCGGATAATACCAATCCAAAAATAATTAATCTTTTGAAATTAATTGATAAACATTTAAGAGTTATAAACAAAGAAACTGCAGGTTATATATTATATGAGTATATCAATGAAGTAGGGATTTATAAAAAGATATTAGAAAACAGTGAAGACACAAAGGCTAAAAACATTGCAAAGTTTTTTGACAAAATTAAGTCATACGAAGAAGACCTGCC
>JAUYMM010000019.1 GCA_030699485.1 Candidatus Woesebacteria bacterium
TTTCATATTACCCGCTATATAATTAAAAGTCCCTCCCACAGTCATTGCCCCAGTAACATTGGTTAGTCTAAAAAAATTTCTATAAATCCACTTTTCCTGTTTTGGAGTATTCATGGCTACAAATATTAAATCTGGCTCAAATAATTTAATACCACCAACTATACTTTTATGCATCTTTCTATCACTAACTGTAGCAGGTTGACAGTTTTTGCTATACTGTGGAAACTGATGATGTGTTTTAAATACAACATTATTATATTTTTGTTCTAATATTTCTTTGCTTTTAGTTTGTTCACCATTTTCACCACCAAAAAGGTAAACTCGTAATTTTCTCTCATCTGCAATTTTCATTATATCGAAAAACAATTCCCTGCCTTTAGTGATTAATAAATCATTAGTTAAATACTTTTTATTAACAATCGTTGCTGCTCCAACCAACAAACCTTGAAAAAATATAATTAAAGGTCTTAATATGTTACCTTTATCATCTTTATAACCTAAAAATTTAAAGGCTTGAGCTAGTCCAATTCCATCAGGAATTGATAAATCTGACCTTCGTATGGCTTTTGCCAGTAACCAATCTTTAGTAGCAAGTAGTAAATTTTCAGGATTTGGAGTTACAATATAGAACTTTTCTTTGTTTTCTAGCCGTGAATTAACAAAATTTAGCACTTCCTCCTTTGAAGTGATAGAAATCTTAATTCCTAGGATATATCCTTCTTTTCGGTCTACTTTAATGTAATTTCTTGGCATTTTTATCTGTTTTTTATCATTTTTTTTACTTTTAATAGTCAAAATATTGTTATTTATTTCCGCAAGATCAATTAAAAATTGAAAATTAAAAATTAAAAATTGTCAATATACTATATACCATATACTATATACTAATTTTATCAAAAAGGTACAGTTTTGCACAAATTTTTACTTCAAAATCTAGCTTTACTTTTTAGTACTTATCCTCAGACTATTCACAATCAATTTAATCTCAAAGAATTTTGCTATAGGTTTTTATCCTTTAGTCGTAACTGACCTTTTCCATAGTTCTATGTTTTCTAAAACAAGTCCTGTTCCCCGCACAACACATAAAAGTGGATCGTCTGCAACATGGGCAGGAACTCCAGTTTCTTCTGTCATCAATTTATTTAGGTTTCGAAGTGATGATGTCCCCCCACTCATTATTATTCCTTTATCAATAATATCTGCAGCAAGTTCAGGTGGAGTATCCTCAAGAACAGCTTTTACTGCTCCAATCATTGCAATTAAAGTTGGTCTTATCGCATCTGTAACTTCACTTGAGGTAATAGTTACAGTTCTCGGAAGTCCAAAAACCAAGTCACGGCCTGATATTTCAAGTTTTTCTTCCTTAGTTAGTTTAATTGCTGAGCCTATTTTTATTTTTATATCCTCTGCGGTTGTGTCTCCAATAACCAAATTGTGTTTTTTCTTCAGATATAAAATAATAGCTTCGTCTATTTTTGTGCCTGCAATTCTTACTGATTTATGAACAACAACTCCACCCAAAGATATAACTGCAGCCTCAGTTGAGCCACCTCCTGAATCTACTATCATATGACCCGATGGAGCTGAAACAGGAATACCTGCACCGATTGCTGCAGCCAGTGGTTCATCAATTAAATAGGCATGAGATGCGCCTGCAGAAAGTGTGGCATCAAGAGCTGCACGACGTTCAACTTGAGTACAGCCAGCAGGCACACAAACCATGACATTTGGTTTGAAAAAAGTAAATTTGCCTATAGCTTTACCAATGAAATATTTAAGCATGGCTTCAGTTGCTTGATAATCAGCAATCACTCCATCTCTCATTGGTCTACTAGCATTTAATGCCTCAGGGGTTCGACCTAGCATTTTTTTAGCTTCCTCACCAACAGCTACTATTTTATTATCATCTACAGAAGTGGCCACAACAGTAGGTTCATTGGCTATGATCCCTCCCCCAGCAACCCAAACAAGTGTATTTGCGGTACCTAAATCAATTGCTATTTTTTTTCGAGAGAACATATTTCAATTATATAGTATAATTAGCATAATGGCTAAACTACGTGTTTTGATTCTTTTATCTACCATGATTGTTGTGGGTGTAATTGGATATTTTGTATCATTAGTTGCTAGAGGATATCGTTTTGATACAGATACTTTTACCTTTTTGGCAAATGGAATTTTAGTTGCAAAGTCTGATTCTGATGGAGCTTCAATTTTTATTGATGGTGATTTAAAAGGTGCAACCAATAGCAATTTAAAACTATCCCCTAATACATATGATGTTGAAATCAAGAAAAATGGATATATCTCATGGAAGAAAAGATTAACCATAAAAAAAGAAGAAGTGACCCAAATTACAGCTCAACTATTCAAAATTGCACCATCTTTTTCCCCAGTTACCTTTGATGGAGCAGAAAATCCCGTGGTTTCGTCAGATTTTAGTAAGATTGCATATACTAACAGAGAAGGCCTTTTTATAATGACTGTTAGTTCTCTACCTATTGGTTTTCCAAATGATCCTAAAAAAATCGCAGATGGAGAATTAATAGGATCAACCTACACTTTCTCCCCTAACAGTAGAGAGATAATGGTTGAAACAAAAACTGGGGTATATCTTTTAAATGTAAATGAATTTACTTCACAAGATAATTTTGTAAATGTCATAGCTCAAAAGACAAGCATTTTAAAGAATTGGAAACTAGAAAAATCTAAAAAAGATGGGTCTGAATTTAAATTATTACCTCTTGAAATGGCTTCAATTTTAGGAAAAGACGTTAGTGATTTTACTTTCTCACCTGATGAAACAATGGTAATGTACACCGCAAGTAATGAGGCAAAAATTAAAAAGGGATTGATTGAAGAATTACCAGGAAGCTCTACACAAAAAGAAGAAAGGGATATCAAAGTGGGTAATACCTATATTTACGACATCAAAGAAGATAAGAACTTCTTAGTTTCAGACACTGGTAGATCTCTTTATTGGTTACCAACATCAAGACATTTAATAGTTCCTGACGAGGGTAAAATTATAATTATGGATTATGATGGAACTAATAGACAAACAGTCTTTTCAGGAGATTACATCGCACCACATGCATATCCATTTGTTAATGCAAGCAAATTGTTAATCTTAACTAACTTAGGTTCTGACTCCATTACCCCCAATTTATATTCACTTAGTATTAAATGATATAATTCAAATTGTATCCATGCTTTCATAGCTCAACGGATAGAGCAGACCCGTCCTAAGGGTAAGATGAGGGTTCAATTCCCCCTGAAAGCACTTAGTTATTGAAATTCATGTAAGTAACCAATTTTATAATATAAAATTGTCGACTCATGATGGGGACACAGATGAGGGTCGATATTGCAGGGTCAGACCCTGCAATTACTATAGTATAGTAAGATGATACCTCACGGTGTAAAGCGGGGTGTAGTGAATCGGTATCACGCTGCTTTCGGGAAGCAGAGACAGGTGGTTCAATTCCACCCACCCCGACACACGATATTGCAAGGTCAGACCTTGCAATATAAAGTTAACTCCAGTCTATTCCCAAAACTCGTTCGCCTATAGACATTACCTTAGATACAATCTCGTGTAAACGGTTCCACTCAGTTTTATTCTTCTCGTCCTTCCCATCCTTTACCTGGTTCATTTGTGTAAATATACCATCAACTATTTGAAAATACTCATCAACTGTTTTTCCTCTCAAAGTTGCTTCAAGAACTAATGATCTATCTTCGAGATTGCTAGGATTTATATCGGTAATAACAATATTTTTTTGAGAAAGAAGATCTTGATATTTTTGAATTATTTTTGTTGCGTGTTCTGTTGACATATAATAATCACCTCTGTTCTTAGGGTAGAAATTGAAGCTATTGTAGTTCTTTATTACGACAAGTTCAATTGGCAAAAAACAATTAATAGAATAGATTGCAGGGTCTGACCCTGCAATTACTATCGGATTATTTTATATTCTACATTTTTTTGAATTTTTCCAACTAATTTCAATTTTTTAGCCATAAAAATACCTAAAAAGTGTGTTTCAACCTTTTAGGTATTTCGTTTTTAATTGTCTTTTATTTTATTCCTCCATTAGAATCAATATTGCAATTAATATGATTTTTTCATTTCTTGTAAGCAATTTAGCCTCCAGTTGCAACCTTGATCACAAAGACCAGTGACCAATAAACTGCCGTAAACGAGAAAGTAAACAAAAGAATTATCCAAACTGTTAAGCCGAACGCAGGAATATTACTTTTTCCGCTCATTTCATCCTCCTTTCAAGGGATGTTTTGATATAAATGTACAATTGAAAACGATACGAGGATTATATCACAAACGGTCTTAAATACATCAACATTATTGCAAGGTCAGACCTTGCAACATTTATCCCTCGTTGTCACTCGTGGGTGTAGTGAAATTGTAACTTGTATTATTTTTTTCTTTTTGATTGGGTAAATTTTTCGTGAGCCGTTTCATAACTGAAGATTTCATTTCCTGAAAACCAATGTGCAATTTCCTTCTCTGCATCATCAGCATCGCCTGAAGCATGTATAAGATTTGGAACACCCAATCCTTCTTCATCTGCATGAACAAAACTCATGTGAGCATAGTCTCCCCTTATTGTCCCAGGAAGTGATGCTTTTGGTTCTGTTGTACCTACCAGCTTACGAACCAAAGAGATCGCTTCAATACCTTCCAAAACCATGGCAACAACTGGACCGTCTCTCATAAATTTTAAAGTCACATCAAATGCCTTTTGACCACGCCTTGAAATCATATTTCCTATATCTTCATAATGTTTGTGATAATGCTTCTCGTTTGGCGCAACCATTTTTGTAGCCACAATTTTAAGACCTGCCTTTTCAAACCTAGTTAATATTTCCCCCGTTATCCCTCTCTGAATTGTATCTGGTTTAAATATTATAAGAGTTTGTTCAATTTTCATTTAATAACCTTTCCAAGGTTGGATCTCATTATATTTTTAAATTTACTATCATCTTTATATGGTCCGATTATAGCAAGGTTAAGGCGTTCTGGCACGAACAGTCTTTTGGCCTCAAAATTTACTTCATCCATTGTTACCTTGTCTATTTTCTTGAATACTTCCTCAGGAGTTAATACTTTTTTAGAGAATAATTCTTGATCACCAAAAAAACTACTTACATCACTGGTATCTTCCAAAGCCAGAGCTAAATGGCCCTTGAGGAATTCCTTCGCTTTTGTTAATTCACTAATTAGAATTTGGGATTTAGAGTTTAGGATTTGGTGATGCTGATCAAGCATTACTTTAACAGCCTCGACGGCTCGTTTTGTATCAAGTCCTGCATATGTTCCTATATATCCAATATCTGTATATCTATCCATTGATGTACGAATTGCATAGGCAAGTCCCCTTCTTTCACGGACTTCAGTAAACATTCTTGAACTCATTCCCCCACCTAAAATGGCAGAAAGAATAGTTTGGGGATATTTACCTTTGTAATTTTTTCCATCAGCCAAAAAACCTAAAATAACATGTGTTTGCTCTTTCTTTTTATTATGTAATTTTATTTTCGGTTTGTCTTGTGTCGTTTTGTAGTGCAGATTTGCAGATTTGCAGATTTGCAGATTTGGCATTTTAGAAAAGTATTTTTGGCTAAGTGCCAAAACACTTTTCTCGTCCACACCTCCAGCAATGGTTAAAATCATATTTTCTGGTGTGTAAAAATTATTTCTATAATCTACAAAGTCGCCCCTTTTCATTTCAGAAACAGTCTTTTCTGTCCCTGCAATGTCCATCCCCAATGTATGTCCAGAATAGACAAGACTCTCAAAAACTTCACCAATCGAGATCATTGGAGTATCTTCATACATTCTAATTTCTTCAATAATTGTCCCCTTTTCCCGCTCAATTTCCTTATGATCCAGTAAAGAATTCATAGTCATATCAGAAAGTAAATCAAAAGCTGTTTCAATTTTATCTGCCCTACATTTTATATAATACTGGGTATATTCTTTTGAAGTTCCTGCATTCTGAATTCCCCCTATTGAGTCTATTTCCTCTGCAATTTGCTTGGCTGTAGGTCTATTTGTTGTACCTTTAAAAAACATATGTTCTAAAAAGTGACTGATACCATTATTTTTAGAATTTTCATTTCTTGATCCTGTTTTTGCCCAAATTGATACTGTCACAGATTCTAAACTAGGCATGGGGATTGTTATTACTCGAAGACCGTTTGGTAAAACACTCTTTGCATATTGCATTCAATTATTCTAACATAATAGTATGAGTAATATAGTACAAAGTTTTGAGGCAAAGGAACTTAAGAAAAGACCTTATATCGTTATAATTGCAGACAGGCTTACAACTTTTTTTGGTAGTTTTTGGTTTCTAGGTTTTAACATAATACTTTTTACCTTCTGGATTTTTGCTAATCTAGGTTATATTTCAGGAATTGCTGTTTTTGATCCTTTTCCCTTTTTCTTTTTAACAACCGGAGTATCTCTTGAAGCTATTATCTTAACAATTGTAGTTTTAGTTAGTCAACAAAGGCAATCACAAGTTGGGAAAATAAGAGAAGAGCTTGATATGCATGTAAATAAAATTGC
The DNA here is from genome assembly GCA_030699485.1 of Candidatus Woesebacteria bacterium. GTDB lineage: Bacteria > Patescibacteriota > Microgenomatia > UBA8517 > UBA8517 > JAUYMM01. Next base: position 6,596 of record JAUYMM010000019.1, read on the forward strand.
AGAAAAAGAAATATCAAAATCACTCTCAATATTAAAAAGAATTGCAGAAAAGCAGGGTATAGATTTAAGTGAAGACACAGAACTTGATGAAATGATCAAAGGAATTAGTGTGAGTTATATTGAGAAAAAACTTGAAGAACAATTATCAGATAAGCATAGCTTGGCCAACTTCGTTGGTAAGCCAAATAATTTACATCTTTTCAGGAGCGTCAATTCCAAGTAAATTAAGACCAGTTTTGAGTGTCTTGCCTACGGAAGACGTTAAAATCAGTCGGAAGTCAGTTGTAATATGTTTGGAATTAGTTAATATTGAATGTTTATTATAAAAAGTATTAAATTTACTTGCAAGTTCATATAGATAATTGCATAAAATATTAGGTGAGTAATTTTTTGTTGCAATCACTATTACCTCATGGAATTGGGACAATTTACGTAAGACTGACGTTTCCTCTTCTGTTAAGGTCAGACCTTGCAACCCTGTTAAGGTCCGACCTTGTAGCAAGGTCGGACCTTTCAAGACTACGCTGTTTATTCTTGCAACGGTATATTGTAAATAAGGTCCACTATTTCCTTCCATGTTCATTATCTTTTCCCAATCAAAAACTACATCACTTTGCACAGAATGCATTAAATCAAA
>JAUYMM010000027.1 GCA_030699485.1 Candidatus Woesebacteria bacterium
CATCCGTCACTTTTACCCGAATTTCGTGGCAGTTCACCAATACAAGCAACTATAATTGCAGGGTCAGACCCTGCAGTATCGATTATTAAAATGGATGAAAAGATGGATCATGGACCTGTATTAACACAGTTTAAAGAAGAAGTGTTAGAAAATGACACAAATGAAACACTTCGAACAAGACTTTTTGAAAAATCTGCAGAAGTTTTAATTGAAATGATCCCTGCTTATATTGAAGGTAAAATTAAACTAAAACCACAAGATGAGAGTAAAGCAACTTATACTAAAATAATTACCAAACAGGATGGATTTATTGATCTTGCAAAAGACGATCCAATAATTATAGAGAGAAAACTTCGTGCATATATGCCATGGCCAGGGATTTGGACCCAACTCCGCCTAGGCTCCGCTGGGCAAGCCAAAAGACTAAAAATATTAGAGTTTAAAAACGAGCCTATTACCGTACAATTAGAGGGCAAAAAACCAACATCTTGGAAAATATTTAGGAGATCATTCTTGTTTTCTTGATACAAGAAGTGCATAGTTTCATTCCATGCCATTTTTGAACATTTGGAGCAAAAGTTCTTTTTGTTTCTTGTGCTCTTTTCTTCCATCTTTTCCCAGCAATACCACGTCCATGGGTTCGGCTTGATCCAAACATAGTTTTCTTTGAGCAATTTTCGCAAATAAATGACATAAAGCTAATCTTGCATTATACTAGTAAATAACTTAATTCTCAATGATAATAATTTGGATAATTGCTTTCATCGTCGTAATAACAATTCATGAAGCATCTCATGCCTGGATGGCAGACAAGCTTGGTGACCCTACTGCAAGGCTTATGGGTAGAATCACCCTTAATCCACTTGCTAGTATTGATTTATATGGAACAGTACTTGTCCCATTATTTTTGGCGCTAGCTGGTGCACCTATATTGGGTTGGGCCAAACCTGTTGAATTTGATCCTTATAATCTCAAAAATCCACGAAAAGACTCTGCAATAATTTCACTTGCCGGACCAGCAGTTAATATAATTTTGGCAATACTTTTGGCAATTATTGTTAGATTTGTAGGACTTCCTTCCTTGTTGGGTGTCTTTTTTTATGCTCTGATTAGAGTTAATGTCATGCTTGCAATATTTAATCTAATTCCAATACATCCTTTAGATGGAGGTAAAATATTGGCAGGTCTTCTCCCGCCACAAGAGGCTGCAAGATTTGATTTATTTTTACATAAGTATGGAATAATCTTACTTTTACTTTTGATTTTTCCTATATTTGGTGGTTCATCAATTGTTTCTCAAATAGTAACTCCTGCTTCAAATTTTATTTTGAGTCTTCTTATTCATTGACCCCGATTGAATCGGGGTTGACCCAATGATATAATAAATATGGTCCTGTTTGATTAGAGTTTTTAGTCATGATTTTCCTGACTAAATCGTTGAATAGGGAGAATAAAGTTCTAGGATTGTTATGATTCTAGACAGTTCACCCACCTGAAAGAAATTCCAGGAAATTCACTAAGACCCTTTTCAGATAGGACTATTTTTTGGTATACTTCCAGTACGCCTTTCTAGCTCAGTGGTAGAGCAGCAGTTTTGTAAACTGTCGACTAGAGTTCGATTCTCTAGAAAGGCTCATAGTATTTTTATATAGGGCTATTGACTTCGGTTATTATTCGCGTTATATTAAATTAATGCCAGCTAAATGGTCGACAGAGGTTGAAGAATCTAAATTTCAGGAACTGAATGAGTTGTACGTAATTCAAAATAAAACAATTGGTGAAATTGGAAAGATTTTGCATTTAGCTGAAGCTACTGTTTATGGTCGCCTATTAAGGCTTAATATTAAACCTAATCGTTATAGTAAAAGAACATGTAACAATATTAATAACGATGTAACAATTCCGTGTATTCACTCCCGCAGTCTTGCAGAATTTTTTGGAATTATGTTAGGCGACGGATGTATTTCACCAACTCAAATAATGATTACTCTTGGAAACAAAGAATTTGATTATGTTAATTATGTTTCAAGACTCATTACTAAACTTTTTAGTATAGTTCCTAAAATTTATATTCGTAAAGGAGGATATTATGTCGTCTCTTTTGGATCAACAAAAATAGTTGAATGGCTACAATCAAACGACCTAGTGTTTAATAAAGTTAAAAGCCAAGTAAAAGCACCCGATTGGATTTTCAAAAAAAACTTTTTAATGGAGGGTTTTTTGAAAGGATTCTTCGATACTGATGGATCTGTATATAAATTACGTTTTGGTGTACAATTAGCCTTCACAAACAAATCTTTGTCGCTATTGGAAGATATCCGTAATAGTTTAGAACTATTAAATTATCATCCATCTAAAATTAGCAGATTTCAGGTTTATATAACAAGGAAAAGACATGTTTTAAAATTTTTTAAACATATTAATCCAGCAAATATAAAACATAGACAAAGGTTTGAAGAATTTGTAAAATATTACAGTCACTGAAAGCCAAGGTGGCAGAGCAGCAAATGCACGAGTCTGTAGAACTCGCGTCGCAAGACTACCTAGGTGCAAGTCCTAGCCTTGGCACCCGCGCCTGAGTAGTTCATCGGTAGAACGCTTTCTTGGTAAGAAAGAAGTAGTGAGTCCAATTCTCACCTCAGGCTCCAACTGTTTAGAAGTTTTTTGATTTTCTCTCCTGTGGCTTCGTATGAAAAATATTTTTTACCAAGTTTAAAATTACTTTCTACTATTTTATTTACTTTTTCTTTGTCTACTAAATAACTATTAATCAATTCTATATCTTTTTTTGTTAATTTTTCAGTAATCTCAATTGATTTAAAACCGAGAAGACGAATGTCGCTCTCGTAAACAGGATATGGCGTTATTATTACTGGTTTCTTAAAATAAACCGCTTCAATATATTGATTTCCAAATCCTTCCACCTCTGATGGATATGTTACATAATCTGAAGCTACAAAGGCGTCCCAAAGTGTATATATTTTTCGTCTACCACCTGTAATTTTTCTGTGAAAATTTACATAGTCACCAGCAAAAATTACTCTAACTTTAAGTTTTTTAACTAAAGAGTAAAGCTTATTCTTATATTCTCTACCTTCATCACCTGCTCTTCCAACAATTACTAAAACAATTCTAGGATTATCAAGTTTTTTAACAAGTTTTATAGCTATCTCAATCCGTTTTCTAGGAATTATTCTTGTTGCTTGTAAAAAAACAACGTCATCTTTTGATATATCAAAATCTTTTCTAAAACTTTTATTAAACAGGTCTTTTTTGTTTTTTGTTGACTGATAATCAAAAGTGTCAGGAATTATAACTGAATCAATTCCAATTTTTTCTTTTAATTCTTTTTGTGCGATTGAATTAATAGTTACATGTTTTATATATGGACTTACTGGAGGAAACCAACGTTTAAAAAAAGGAAAACAAGACGACTTTAAAAACCTTTTTCTTTCCCACCAAAAATCATGATGTCTTGCTATAGTTGCAATTTTATATTCATCGACTATACGAGTTAAGGCAACAGCTAATGGAAAATGCATGGGAAGCGACAAACAATTAGCAATAATTAGTAAATCAGGTTTATGTCCATTAAAAGCTTCTCGAAGTTTTCCTTCTATTTTTCCAGCAAGCTCAAAAACTTCTGCTTCGATTTCTTTAAAATTATTCTTGCTAAAAACTACTTTGTCGTGAAGCTCAACTACTTTTGGATTACCAAAAAAAAGTTCTGGTATAAGTATTCCTGTTCTATCAAGTTCGCCTGCAACAAAAGTAACCTTGTGTCCCATTCTTTCTAATATTGTTCTCCACCTTACTGCCTCCAGAGACACCCCATCGTTTCCAATTATTCTAGTTGAAACAAACCAAATTTTCATTCTTATAACATAGACTACTATATGTTAGAATACTTGTCATATGGCAAAAAAAGGAGCAAGAGAATTAGTTGGAATGATTTGTCCTACCTGTAAAGCACAAAATTATGTGACAGAGAGGAATAAAGTTAATATGGATACAAAAGGCAAAGGAAAATTAGAACTAAAAAAATGGTGTCAAAAATGTAAAAAGATTTCCCTTCACAAAGAAACAGGCAAATTAAAGTAATATTTAAGGGTGTCGTTCAGTGGTAGGACATCTGTCTCCAAAACAGATAACGAAAGTTCGATTCTTTCCACCCTTGCAAAGAAGTGGTACTTGAGAGAGGAATTAGTTGTTTAGGAATTAGCGTGGTGCAATTACTTTGCTAATTTTTTGTCTAAATAAACAACCGCATCCTCTCCCAATTTGAA
>JAUYMM010000038.1 GCA_030699485.1 Candidatus Woesebacteria bacterium
CCAAGTTGATGCTGATCAGATATTTGAATTAGATTAAACGTCAAGGGTTGCAAGCTTGGCGTGGGTTTGGATAAACTTCTTTCTTGGTGGTACTTCTTGCCCCATTAACATTTCAAACATTTTACCTGCTTCTTCTGTTGATTCAACTGTTACTTGTTTTAAAGTTCTAGTTACAGGATCCATGGTGGTTTCCCAAAGTTGTGTAGGGTTCATTTCTCCAAGACCTTTGTAACGAGAAATTACATACTTTCTCTCTTTAACAAAATCTTTCATCATTTGATCTTTTTCTTCATCATTAAAAGCATATTTAAATTCTTTGCCAACAGTAATTTTATATAGTGGTGGGAGTGCAATGTAAAGGTAGCCTCTAGTAATTATTTCTGGCATATGACGATAGAAGAATGTTAAAAGAAGGGTTTTAATATGTTCCCCGTCAACATCAGCGTCAGTCATTATAATAACCCTGTGGTATCTTACTTTGTCATAATTTAAACTCTCTCCAATTCCAGCACCCAAGGCAATAATTAAATCTTTAATTTCTTCAAACTTAACAATTTTGTCCAGATGTGCCCTTTCTGTGTTTAATATTTTTCCTCCTAATGGCAATATTGCCTGATGCCTTCTATCCCTCCCCTGTTTTGCGCTATTATGAACAAACACTCCTGAAGCTAGGGCAAAATTGTGAGTATCAGAAACTTCTAAATCATAAACATCTATTCTTTTGTTTAATTTAACGATTTTCTTTATTCTATGATTATAATTAATTACAGCTTGGTTGAATTGTTGATTATTATTTGAGAAAAAACGAGATTCAATAGTTTCATATTTAAGTAAATTTTTATTATTGGTTTTTAATCTTAAATTTTGATAGTCGTCTTTATCAACAAATCCTTTGTGCATATAGATAGTATGTAGCTCCGAAAGTGCTTTATTTAAGTATGTTTGGTTATAAGAATTCTTTCTTTTCTTTCTAAATTCTTCTGTCCACTGTTTCTTAGTTTCTTCACTCCTCCATTTCAAAAGTTCCTTATCTTTCCACATTTTAAGTGCCATTTTCCTGTTTTGGTCAATGTATTCTGGATGATTTTCAAGAAATGTTTTTACTCTCTTTGACTGGTTTTTTCTATTAATAATATCTGACCAGTATTCTTTCTGAATTTTATAAAGAAGTTTAGCATTATTTTTTCTGTACTCAGAATTAGAATTGTAAAACTCCATATATTTTTCTGCCATATATTTTTTATATTCTTCATTTTCCCATTGTTTTATTGCATTCGCACTGAAAAGTAATCTTTTTTCCAACGATTTAGCTTTGGCTCTCGCTCGAAATTCTGGCTTTCTTTTTGTTTCAATAGATTTTTGTTTTGAGTCTGGTCGATGTAATGTAAACTTCAAATGTTTGTGATGTATTTCGATATGCTCTTCTTTAGTAGCTCTTTGAATATTTGTTGGATTGTTATTTCTTTTATTAAAATCTACATGGTGGCGATGGCTACCTCTTAATGAGTTGTAGGTATTATTTTTCAGATTATATATATCTGATAACACATGCGTATATATCCATTTCTTACTCTTGGGGTCAAAAACCAATTCATATCCTTTAAGTTTTGTTGTATCTGTTTCCGTAGTTATCTTTCTATATAATGGTGCGATGCTATGATTTTTTGTTAACTCAATTGCTTTAATATAACGTCCATTAACTAGTCTAAATAAATGATCTGGAGTACATTTTAAAACTTCATCATTATCTAATGTGATTTTTATAATTTTAGCATTATGTTTTGTTAGTCTAGGATTAAGAATAGGAGCTATACTTATATGCCCGTTTTTTTGAATAGTGTAACAATAATTCTGTATTCCTTTTTTATTCTCTTCAATTAATTCAATAAATGACAGGTTTCTACCATCTACTAATGCAACTTTTGTATTTCCAACCCAACATCCACCGGCACTGTCACCCTCTACTATATATAGTTCAGATATTGAAGGATCTTTACTCTGACAATCTGCAAGTTTTCCAGGAAGAGATGCTCCGTCTAAAGCTCCTTTTCTTAAAACCGCATCTTTTGCAGCACGAGCCGCAAGCCTTGCTTTTGCTGCAAGAGTTACTTTTTCAATTATTTTTCTAACGTCTTGAGGGTGCTCTTCAAAATATTGATCTAAACCTTCTTTAACACAAACAGAGACAAAACCAGAAACTTCAGGATTATTTAACTTTGCCTTTGTTTGGCTCTCAAATTGCAATGTTTCTGAAGGCATTTTGACATAAATTACTGCAGTTAAACCTTCTTTTAAATCATCTCCCGTAAGAATCATTTCATCTTTGCCGTTCTGGTTTTTCTTTACATAATCTGTAATTGCTCTTGTTAATGCAGTTCTAAAACCAGTTACATGAGTTCCACCATCAGTTGTATAAATTCCATTGACAAAACCTTTGACATTTTCATTAAATCCATCAGTGTATTGAATAGCTACTTCTGTATTAATATTTCCATTGTCTTTACTAACGTAGATAACATTAGATAGAACGTTCCTGCCACGATTTGAATGAGCAACTAGGGATTTTATTCCACCTTCAAAATAATAACTTGCTTCATCTCCATCTCTTTCATCCTTTAAATTAAATGATAATTTTGCGACCAAGTATGCCCTGTCTTTGATGAGATTTTTAATTTTAGTTTTTTCAAAAGTTAAATCCTTAAATACTTCAGTATCAGGAGTAAATGTAGTAATAGTTCCTGATTTTTGAATTTTTGGATCAACACTCCACTGACTTAATTGTTTTTCAGTTGCCTCACCAACTGGTTTAAGTGGAATACCTCTTTTATATTCTTGATAAAAGACTTTTTTGTCGCGAATTACACAAACTCTAAAATAGGAAGATAATGCATTAACAACGGATGCACCTACACCATGTAAACCTCCTGAAACTTTATATGCTCCTCCACCAAATTTTCCTCCAGCATGAAGTTTGGTCATTGTTAGTTCCAAAGCAGAAACTCCTTTTTGGTGTATATCGATAGGTATTCCTCGACCATTGTCACGAACAGTTGCAGATCCATCCGCATGAATTTGAACCCAGACTTCGGTGGCAATACCTGCAAAACTTTCATCAACTGAATTGTCAATAATTTCTCTTAAACACTCATGAAGTCCCCTTGTATCAGTTGAACCAATATACATTCCTGGTCTTTTTCGGACCGGTTCAAGACCTTCTAGTACTTGGATTTGACTTGCATCGTATGTTTGATTTTTATTAGCCATAAATAATGTCAGCTGTTCATTTTAACAACTAAATTTAGTAACTGCAACGAGACATTACCATTAGCTTTTAGATTTCTTAGAGTATTTAAATAATTCTCTTGATTTTGAAAAATATTTTTTTCATGATCTAGATATATT
>JAUYMM010000041.1 GCA_030699485.1 Candidatus Woesebacteria bacterium
GCAATATCAAGCATAATATTTTCATTATTTTCATCATCCTCTCGCCACAAAAACATAACTACGTCCGCATCTTGTTCTATACTATTGTGAACAATAATATCGTTTGCAACAAAATTAGAAGTCTCAGGAACTGTTGCGTCATATACTTGTTTTATTCCAACATATTCTATCGACTTTATTTCATCCCAGTAAATATCAGACTTTGCATATTTTTTTAAAGCATCTTCTTTTAATACATTGTAAATATTTAGCAATCGTTCTCTGCTAATTCCGTTTCCATATCTCTGGGTACCGCTATATGCCCAACCCATCTTTTTATGAAATTCTCTAGTTGTTATTTTTTTGTTTTTCAAAACTTCTTTAACGAATTGCCAAATTTCTTTTGGAACTACGTCATTATTAGGATTTGCAATTATTTGTTTTAAAAATTTAATAGCTTTTTTAACTTCTTTTTCTTTTTCACCTACACAACCAATATCTTGCAAGAATTTAAATTGTTCAACTTTTCCTTGAACATATACATTCCAAATATCCTTATAGCCCTTTTTTGAAGTGGATGAAACTTTTGAAAGAATCCCAAGTCTTAACAATAGATGTTGAACTTGTTTTACAAGTTCTTTATTACCAGAGGCATAGTAAATAGTCACTTTAGATTTTTTACCAATTTGTGTTTTAATACAACCATCAGTCGCCCATAAATGTTTAAGAAACAGTTTAATTTTTTCGTTATTTAGATTAAAAATTTGATTTGGAATTACTTTTTCTCTTGAATGTTGCCCATATATACCTAGTTCTTCATCAAACCATTTTACGATTGGATTTCTTATTCCTCTAGCAAGCTTTTGGGCAGAAGAAAGATAAATATGATACCAATTTTCTTGTTTTACTATTTTTGGTTTAATTGAGAAGGCAGAAACGGCTGCCTTCTGAACAATTGTAATTAATTTCATATCTGCATTTGTATAATGAATTGGTTGCTTTTTAACATAACAGCCATCCCCAATCATGTGAGCTAAAACAATCAATTTATCATTAGATATATTTTTATTCCCTGCTACTAAAAGTATTCTAGGTGTTGCTAATTTATCTCCAATTTTTAATTCATCAAGTCTTGTCCAATTATCAAGTTTCAAAAATTTGTGATTTGCAGAAGCGATGATTTCTCTGCCACTTTTAAGCAATAATTTGTAAACTTTCTTTTTACCGCTTGGAAAAACTCTACTAACAATAGATGTTTTAAGTTTTAAATTTGAGTTTAATGAAACAAGTTTAAAATTTTTCTTCCCAACAAGTGAATCTATTCTTACTCTTTCACCTGATGGGTATAAAGTTATTAAACTATCCCCAAGTAAACATCCAGATTCACGGAGATCCGAAAGTTGGGGTCTTTTAATATTTCTTGATTCAACACCACGAGATAATTGTGAAAGTGCTAGAACTGGAACCTTAAGTTCACGGGCGAGATTTTTAAGTCCTTGCGAAATTTCAGAAACCTCCTGTACCCTATTTTCTAAATTACGGCTTCTAGCGAGCTGTAAATAATCAACAACTATTAAATCAAGACCTTGTTCAACTTGAAGCCTTCTTGCTTTTGTTCTCATTTCAAGTATTGAAAGTGCTGGAGTATCATCAATATATAATGGGGCTTCAGCCAAAATTCCCATAGCATTACTTAATTTTGTAAAATCTTCCTCACTTAACTTTCCTGTTTTTAACCTCCAAGCATCTATATCCGCTTGAGAAACAAGAAGTCTATCTACAAGTTCTTCCTTGCTCATTTCAAGTGAGAAAAATCCAACATTTTTTTTGTCAACCACAGAAGCGTTTTGGGCAAAAGTTAAGGCTAAACTGGTTTTTCCCACAGAGGGTCTTGCAGCAAGTATTATTAAGTTGCTTTTTTGGAATCCCGCAGTAGCATTGTCAAGATCAGTAAATCCTGTTGCAATACCTCTTAATCCTTCACCTTGCTTATGGAGTTCATCAAGTCTGTCAAAACTCTCAGCCAAAGTATCACGAACAGAGGTAAAAGCCTTGGTTAAATGTTTTTGGGTTAATGAAAAAACTTCAGATTCTGCTCTATCGAGCAGTATGCTCGACGAGGTCCCCTCATCAAGTGCCATCTCAACTAATCTTGTTGCAGCTTTCATCAATGATCTTTTAACTGACTTGTCTTTGACTATTTTTCCATAATGCTCAACATGCGCTGCTGTAGGAACTTTATTGACAATGTTGGTTAAATAGGATGCTCCCCCTACTTTTTTTAAGTCTTTTTGTTTTTTTAATCTTTCAGTAACAGTTAAAACATCAACAGGAACTCTTTCTTCATAAAGAGATAGAATAGCTTCATAAATTTCTTTGTGGCGTTCATCGTAAAAATCTTCGGGCAGTAAAAATTCAGCAACAGCTATTACTGCATCTTTATCCAATAAAAGTGCTCCAAGGACACTTTCCTCTGCTTCTACCGAATGCGGTGGTACTCTAACCTGATTTGTATCTGCCATTTTAAGTATTTAGTACTATTATTTGGGCAGTTGAGTCTTCAATCAATTCTTCTTTTTTAATTGAAAATTTATTCATTTTTTCAACAACTAATCCGCTTTCTTTTAGGAATTTATCAAGTTCTTCTTCTGTTTTGTATCCAAGAGGAATAATGTAATAGCTCTCAAGCTGTTGGATCATTTCAATTGATTCAGAAGTAACAGGAACTAATAAAATATCAATATCACCAATTTGGGATAATTTACTATCTATTAGTTTCTTTGTTATACCATCTAAATTACAAATTCGTAAAGAATCAACTTCATATACAAATACAGTTCCCTCTTCAGTTTTTAGACCAATAACTGAAATTCCACTTACTTCATATTCCCCTGCTCCTTTTAATTCCTTTGAAGTATTGCCATCTAGTGACTCAATTAGTACTCCGTTTGCTTTAGAATAAAGAATTCCCGTCTTACCTTTGATTTTAAATTGGTTATCTTTATAGACTATTTCCATATGTGTAACATAGACAGAAGCTTTGCTTTTGTCATAGTATTGTCATTCTAACTATTTAAGTCTTGCTTGACAAGATGGTAGTTTTTAAGGTTTAATAGCCGTTACATGCGAAAAGAAATAGTTTTTGCAATAATTGCAGGCATATCAATCGGCCTTATTGTTGCTTTTGGAGCTTGGAGAGTTACTAGAGCAATTAAAAAAAATGTTCAAGTTGTTGATATTAAAAAAGATACATCTCCTAAAAACCAAGTTTCATTAACTATCAGTAATCTATATGACTATGATGTTATAACTAGTCCAACAGTTAAAATTGCTGGATTATCTAAACCATTGTCTAGTCTTATTATCTCCACTTCTGATGAAGACTTTTCTGGCAGATCAAATGATGATGGATCATTTGAAATAGAAATTAATCTCCCTGCTGGAATTTCTGAAGTTAAAATAAGTGATCCACTTAATAATACAGTCGAAAAAATAATACTCGTTTATTCAACTGAGTTTGAAAAATATATAAATCCTGACGAAAAACTAAAAACAACATCATACGTTGGTACTGTTACAGATATTTCTTCTGGAACAATTCAAATAAAAACAGCCAAAGGAGACATTGGGCAAATGTCAATAGCTGATGAAACAAGTTATATTAATACCTTGAAAAAAAATGTTGAGGTCAAATCAACAGATGTTGCAATTGGGGATTATATTATTGCAATGGGTTTTGTTAATGGAAATAAAGTATTACTTGCCAAAAGAATATTAATTGCAAGCCCTTTGGTTGAAAATGCAATTGAAACAGAAAAAATTGAAATTATTAAATTATCAAAAACCTATATCAACGAAATTAAATTACCCAAAAAATGGAAAGGTCCAAATGTTTCTGATTTAGAAATTGGACAAGAAATATATGTTGTCGGAACAAAGACTGATGACAAATTTGACTTAAGAAGTATATTTGTTATACAATAGCCCTTACATTTTAACAAATCCGTTTAAGTGGAGTCACGATCCACGAGGAGCTAGTCAAAATACTAGACGCAGGGAAAAGCGTAAAAAGATACCAACCATTGTCACCGCAAAGTAGAGATGGAAATTAAAAGTAATTTAGACGCGGCAAGCGTCTTTTTTGTTTTTACTGATATATCTCGTTTGTACGACAAACGGGATTTTTTGTTTGGTGGGGGTAGTGTAATTGGAAACACGCAGGCCTGTGAAGCCTGAATCGGGGGATCGTTTCCCCTCCCCCACCCATGAAGAAAGGAAATAAAATGAAAGAAATGAATGCAAAAGAAAATATTAATATAGATGTTTTGTTTAGGCGACTTTTGGATCGTCAACTTTTCCCATGGGAAAATAATGTGATCACAATTTATGAATCAATTTTAAAAAATTCTCAAATCGAAACTCAAGAAACTTTAAACAAATTAAAACAATTTACAAATATCACCGCAAATAGTGTAATTGAACGGATAAAAGGAAGGTCAGAAAGTTGGGGTTACAATAAATACTTGGACCATTTATGGCTCTTTGCGATTCCTCGCTTGAGAACTTTTCAAAGAGCCTAAGCCAATTAGACAAGATAGACCAATCGTTTGAAGGTAAATATTGGATTATCAATAATTTAACATTTGAGACAAAGCGTTTGTTAAAACAAAAGGAAGATAATGCAAAAGAAATCGAAAGATATAGGATAGAAACCGTAAACACGAAAATCAATGCTTTAAAAACTACTTCATCTAGCGAAAAATACGGTGATGAATTTAACAGGATTGTTTGCACAAGAGCAGACAGTCTGGATATTAGTTTGCCAAAGGCAGAGTTAATTGTAAAAACAGAAATTGAAAATAGTATTACTGAGTTAAATATTAAAGAATATATATTTATTTCGTTATCGGAAAGAAAAGTTAATCAATTGAAAAGGTTGCTACAAAAAAATTTTCAAAAATTTGATGACCCAGACAAGGCTCTTAAGTTAACTTCAATCCAATATGAAATCGATAAAATAAAAACAGACAATATTTGGGGTTCTAATAAGTTTGAGAAAATTATTCTAAACGGCATAAAAGGTGAATGCGTCAATTTAATTACAATGCTTTGTCTAATAAATCAGTTTGATTACAATGGTGAATATTCATCAATTTCTAACCTAGATGCCTATCTAGATAATCCAAAGCTTGAAGCAATTCCATTGATTATTAACGAAATGCTTCTACTACCTAATTTTTTGGATTTTTATGGAATAAAGTCAAATTTAACAATTTATATTGCTGATACAGATTATACTGAAATCGGTGAATTTGGCCCAGTTAATAATAAAAATGTGAGAAATATCCAAGATTATATTAAAAATGTACAAGACTATTTAGGTAATATCCAAAACGTTGCAGTTTTTTCTGTTTCGCAAATTACAAACAATAATAGGCTATATGATTCGGTAAAAAAAGACATTACTGAAAAAGTAAAAAATTTTAAAGACTATGATTTTGCTAGAGAATGGTACCAGAAGTTTGAAGATGATGTTGAAAGAAGGTTTGAAAGTCAGACGAAAAGAAAAATATTTGCACAAGACGAAATAAGACAAAAAACACTTGAATTAACAAGGAGTATTTGGTCATGTAACGCTGCTCAAGGTGTTGTCTTTGGGACACTTGATCCAAATACAATATTAATTAGTACAGAGAGGAGAGAAAGAGATATTAACTATACGATTGATAAAAGATCAAGAGAAAATTTTCCACCTGTTTTATATGTTTTAAAAGCTGCCGAAAATTGGAACAGAAAGCTCGTTCAAAAAGAAACATAAAAATGATAACATAAATGTATGTCGGCAAATAATTACATTTTAATAAACCAAGATAACCTTGAAGTATCTGTGAATGATGCAGGTACTGGAAACTCATTTGGAAAACCACAAAAGGCACGTAATTTAGAAAACGCTATAGAAATTGCGCAAAAAATTCAAAATGAAAATATAATTGAATATGGAATAACATTCACAAAGAATAAGACCTCTAAAAAAAGAGTTAAAAATAAAATATATTTATATATTGATGGGACAAATTTATTGGCTGGTTTAGTTGAAATGTTTGGTTTTGGAAAGGTGCCTTCGTTCGCTTCAATTTTGAAAATTATAAAAAAATATTATAAATACAATCAAATATATTTTTACGCGTCTTACACTTCACTAAAAGGGATAACGAAATTACCAAAAGAGAAACAAGAAAAAGTTAAAAAACAAATAGGATTAGAAATAAAATATTTTAAAAAAGTAAGAAATATTAAAAACTTAGTTTTTTATCAAGGATATAGATCTCCAACTTCTAAAAAAGAAAAGGGTGTTGATGTACATCTTGCTGTTGATATGGTTAAAGATGCATTTTTAAAAAACTGCAATCAAGCTATTATTTTTTCTGGTGATGCAGATTTTGAATATCCGGTTGAAATTTTAAAAGAACTAAGTATTCCTGTCTATGCAATTTTTATTCCAAACAGATTTTCTCTTGCGATTGCCTATAAATGTATAATTCCAACTGTTTTAAATTATAACAATTTATTTATTAATAAAAGAAAGATAAATAAATTAAGAATAATCAAAATTGCACAAAAAAGACCTCGCTCAAAAAGAGCGAGGTAGGTTACTGATATAATAACAATAAAATAGATATATGTCAAATAATAAAATACAAACATTAAAAGGGTTTAGAGATTTTTTGCCAGAAGAGGCAAAAAAACGTGCGTGGTTAAAATCTAAAATGATTTCGGTTTTTGAAAAATGGGGTTATGAACCTTTAGAAACTCCGACCTTAGAACCACTTGAACTTTTTGAGGGAGAAATTGGAGAAGATGAAAAGTTATTTTTTAAATTTGAAGATCAGGGTGGAAGAAAAGTTGCACTACGCTACGATCAAACAGTACCTACGTGTAGAGTTTTAGGACAATATTACAATGATTTAGTTTTTCCATTTCGACGGTATCAAATACAAAGTGCATTTAGATCTGAAAAACCACAAAAAGGTAGATATAGAGAGTTTGTACAAGCCGATATTGATATTTTTGGAATTGATTCTCCACTAGCTGACGCGGAATGCATCGCAATCAGTATTGATTTGTATAAATCTCTAGGATTTAAAAATGTTGTAGCACTAATTAACAATAGAGATTTACTAAAAAGCATTCCCTACCCTGTAATCGCGGCAATAGATAAACTTAAAAAACTTGGAGAAAATGGAGTTCTTTCTGAAATTGAAAGTAAAGGATATACAAAAAATCAAGCTAATGAATATCTTCAAACTGTCCAAAACTTGAAACCTGATAGTGCTTTAAAAACAATTTTTGATTATTTAGAAAAATCAGGGTTTCCAAATGAAAACTATAAATACGAACCAACATTAGCAAGGTCATTTTCATATTCAGAAGGTCCAATTTGGGAAATATTAATTCCTGAGTATGCTGTTAAGTCGCTCGGTGGATCGGTTGGCGGTGGAGAAAGATACGATGGCATGCTTGAAAGAATTACTGGCAAAAAAATTGCAGGAACAGGAATTGCTTTTGGATTTGATAGAACATTGGAAGCAATGGAAGTTTGTAATTTATTTCCAAAATTTGAATCGACTTCTAAAGTTCTTGTTACTATTTTTTCATCAGAGCTTCTAAACCAATCCATAAAGATAGCTTCGACGCTTCGAAAAAACAATATAAATACCGAGCTTTATCCAGATAAAAATACAAAGCTTGAAAAACAACTTAAGTATGCAGACAGAAAACAAATTCCATATGTAGTTATCATTGGTCAAGATGAAATAGATAAAAACTATCTAACTTTAAAAAACTTACAGACAAAAGAACAAAGACAAGTTACAATAGATAAAGTATGCAAATTACTCCAAGAATAACTTCGTTCTCGCCACGCATAAAAGCTTACATAATGCTTTTGGTTGTTGCTATTATTTGGGGTGTTGCTACTCCTGTTATTAAATTTACACTTGGAGGTTTTGAACCACTATTATTTTTAACATACAGATTTGGTATTTCGTCAGTTATTGCAATATTTATATTTATATTTGCCAAACAACATTTACCAAAAAAAAGAAAGAACTTAATAAATCTTATTCTTTTTGGTTTCTTAACTTCAACTGTTTCATTGGGGTTTTTATTTTTAGGTATTAATAATACAACAGTTTTAGACGTTAGTTTAATAACACTTGCAAGTCCTTTGTTAATTACAATTGCAGGTGCAATTTACTTAAAAGAGCATATAACCAAAAGAGAGAAAATTGGTATGTCAATTGCTTTTTTAGGGACAATTGTTACCATTATCGAACCAATAATTCAAAATCATGGTGGTGCTGTTGGGCTTTCAGGAAACGTTTTAATTTTAGGATATTTAATTGCAACAGCATGGGGTGCGGTAATTGTAAAAAAACTGCTTCGCAATAACGTTTCTCCTTTAGTTATTACTAATACGACTTTCATAATAGGATTTATAACGCTTTTGCCATTTGCCCTTATCACTGTTCACGGATCACCGTTCACTGTGCACTACTCTTATCATTTGGGAGTACTCTATATGGCAATTATCTCTGGAACCATAGCTTATTATCTTAGTAACCGTGCTCAAAAAACAATTGAAATAAGTGAAGCAGGTCTGTTTTCATACTTGTTTCCAATATTTTCTACTCCCATAGCAATTCTTTGGCTTGGTGAAAAGATAACACCAATGTTTATAATTGGTGCAGTAATTATTATAATTGGAGTAGCCATTGCTGAGATCAAGAAAAAGCGATATAATAGGTAATATATGAAGGTAGATATCCATCCTAAATGGTTTAAGACAGCAAAAATAAGTTGTGCATGTGGAAATTCATTCACGTCTGGTGCAACTATGCCCGAAGTAAACGTTGAAGTCTGCTCCCTTTGTCACCCATTTTACACAGGACAAATGAAATATCTAGACGCTGCAGGAAGAGTCGAAAGCTTTAAGCAAAAATTATCACATGCTTCAAAGAAAGTTATTTCAAAATCTGAAAAAAGAAAGATAAAGCAAGAGAAAAGAATTAAAGAAGAAATGAGTAGACCTGATACGCTTGAAGCACTTCGTAAAAATGCCTAATCAAACTGCATACATTGAAATTCGCGGTGCTACAGGAGGAGATGAAGCCAAACTCTGGGGACAAGACCTTCTTCGTATGTATTCTAGGTTTGCTACAAAGAAAAACTGGAAACAAGTTCAAATTGATGATTTAACTTTAAAGATAACTGGGCAAGCTGTTTTCGACAAACTAAAAAATGAATCAGGAGTACACAGAGTTCAAAGAGTTCCAACAACAGAAAAAAGAGGCCGAATCCACACATCAACTGCAACAGTAGTAGTACTCCCAGAAGTTGCCGAAACCGACGTTTCTGTTAACCCACAAGACCTTGAGTGGCAGTTTACAACTGCTGGTGGACATGGTGGACAAAATGTAAACAAAGTGTCTACAGCTGTCAGGCTACGACATGTTCCTTCGGGAATAGTCGTACAGTCTAGAGAGGAAAGATTTCAAGAACAAAATAGGATTATAGCCCTTGCCCTACTTCGTACAAAACTATTTGAAAAACAGGAAGAAGAGAAATTAAAAACAGTTGCAGGATATCGATCTGTAATTGGGAAAGGTATGAGATCTGAAAAAATACGCACCTATAATTATCCACAAGACAGAATAACTGATCACAGACTTAAAAAATCTTGGGGAAATTTGGAAAGTATTGTAGATGGAAATTTAGAAAAGGTAATAGAGTTGACAAAAAATTTGACATTATAATCTGGAATTTGTTAAAATAAGAGCATGACAATTATTAAACAACCACAAGAATTACAAAATGAGGTTGATGCTCTTGAAAAAGCGCAAGAATTAGTTACTGAAACAGGTATACCACAAACTGTTGAAGTTGATGGAGAAAATGTACAAGTAACAGATGAAAACAGGGCTGGTAGAGAAATCAAACCTGTTCCAATAGTTTAATAGCTTCTTGGAGTTGTTCGTCTTCAGTAGTATCATCTTTATCCAATATAATTACATCAGGTTCAATTCCCTTTTCATTTACCCATGTTCCTTTTGGCGTTAACCATTTTGCAACTGTGATATGCAATGATGATCCCTTTTCAAGTTGTAATGGTTCTTGAATTGTTCCTTTTCCAAATGTCTTTTCCCCTATCAATTTATATCCTTTAATTTCAGATAAAGCACCTGCCAATATTTCAGAAGCTGATGCGCTTCCTCCATTAACTAAAACTACAACTTTCATATTTCCAAATTTCCCAGTTCTATTTGTTGCAAAATTATTTTTTGTTTTTCCTCTGTCTTCAATTACTATAATTGAATCTTTTTTTACAAACTCACCTGCAATATCAACAGCGCCCTGTAAATATCCACCGGGATTATTCCTTAGATCTAAAATTATTTTGGTAATTGGTAATTGGTAATTGGTAATTTCGCCAACAGCCTTAGCCCATTCAGAATCTGTATCTGCACCAAATTTGAGTAATTTAATATGAGCTATGGAGCCTGCCTCGCCAGCGGATGGGTCAATAAAAGTAGTAATAACAGATGGCACATCCAAATTTTCTCTTGTAATTTCTACTTTTATTGGATCATCTTTTCCATCACGAATAAGTAAAAGTGTAACTTTAGTTCCAGCTTTTCCTCTAATTAGTTTTACAGCGTCTGAAAGTGTGATTCCAAAAGTTCCAATATCAACTCCCTTAATAGAATCGGCAATCCCAACTATAAAATCCCCAGCTTTAACCCCTTCTTTTTCTGCGGGAGATCCAGGAAGTGGCGCAATTACGGCTAAATTTTTACCTTTAAAACCAATTTGAATTCCAACTCCTTCAAATGAACCAGAAAGATCTTCTTCAACAACTTTGTTTTCTTCAGGAGGAAGGAATGCAGTGTAAGGATCACCAAGAGCACTAACCATGCCAGAAATTGCCCCATATACCATTTTTTGAGGGCTTATCTTTGATTTGTCATAATATGAATTATCAAGGGTATCCCAAATTCTCCAAAATAAAGCAAAGTCAACGTCTCTTTTGTCATCTGGAATTTCTCTTGATATTTTTACTTTTGGAAACGATGCAGTTTCTAATTTAAAGCCATTAGTTCCTAAAGTATAGCCAGAAACAAAAATCACTCCTATAACAATGGATATTAATATAACTTTCCTAACGGTAGGATAATTCATACTAGAAGGGCAATAACGCCAAAAATCTTGCTCTTTGTATTTCACTTGCCATTTTTCTTTGATGTTTAGCACAAATTCCACTTCTATCTCTTGAGAGAATTCTTCCCCTATCTGACAAAAATTTTGATAGTATCTCATAATTTTTGTATGAAGGTGAAGTTTTTGTTTCACAGAAAAGACATTTTGTAGAAATTGGTCTTTCTTTTCTTATTTGTTTTTTGAATTTCTTTTTTTTCATATTCTAAAATGGAATATCATCACTGGTTTTTTCTTCATTTTTACTTTTCTTTACCTCGACTGCGTCAGCGGGCGGGTTCTCTGGTACATTAAATTCCTGACTTTCAGATTCCATTGATTCCCCCACTGGTTTAGAATCAAGAAGAATCATGTCTGAAAGTACCACTTCTGTCATATATTTTGTCTGTCCATCTTTATCCTGCCAGCTTCTTGTAGACAGTCTTCCTTCTACGTATACTTTTCTACCTTTTTTAAGTAATTGTCCACAGATTTCAGCTAGTTTATTCCATGCAACTAGTCTATGAAAATCTGCTTCATCTTTTTTCTCTCCTGTATCAGTTGTCCATTGCCTATTGGTAGCAACACTAAAATTACAAACCGCAGCTCCCGTGGGAGTATATTTTAATTCTGGATCAGCCGTCGTATTGCCAATTAATTGTACTTTGTTTAGTGATTTTGCCATTTTTATTTATTTTCTTCCCTAATAAGTAAATATCTTAATATATTATCAATTGCTTTTAGTTTAATGTCTAGTTGTTTAATAGATTTGGCTGGTAGTTCTAAAGGAATATGTAAGTAAGCTCCCTGACTATTTTTTTTGATTTGATGAAATAATTCTTTAACTCCCCAATCTTCAACTTTGTCCATTTTACCTTCCAAGATTTTTACAAATTTTTCAATATTTTCCAAAACTGTCTTTTTCTTGGCACTTGTAATCTTGCCTTCAAGGATTATTGTAAGCTCATAATTGTTCATATTTGGCTAGTATACTAAGAACCAATCTTAAATTCAATAACATCTCCATCTTTTACTATATAATCTCTGCCTTCACTTCTAACCTTTCCTAATTCTCTAGCTGACTTCCAGCCAGCAGCCTTTATGAACTCCACAAAGTCGACCACGTCGGCTTTGATAAACTTTGCCATGAAATCGGTGTGAATTACACCCGAAGCACTGAGTGCGGTCTCACCGCGCCGAAGTGTCCAAGCTCTAACTTCTTTTTCTCCTGCTGTTAGAAAAGTAATGAGCCCTAACGTCTTAAAAGCTTTTTGTATTAACTTGTCTAGTGCCGAGTGTCTAGTGCCTAGTGCCTGTAAGTACTCTCTTTGTTCTTCATCAGAAAGTTCTGCAAGTTCTGCTTCTACTTTTGCACAAACTGCAATAACTTGATCTCGTTCTAGTCCAAGTTCTTTCGCATAGCTAGCTTCTAGTGTCTGGCCATTAGTTACTTGTTTTTCATCTATATTTAAAATAACAAGAAAAGGCTTAGATTTAAAAGATGGCGCATCAGGATGCTCAACATCTGCTAAATCTAGTTCTAATCGTAATATCTCCAAATCAGATTTTGGATCTTTAACACCTTTCTTAATTACATCAGGATCAGAAAAAGCTCGAAGTACAAAACAGATTGCATCGGTTTGCCTAATGTGATTTAAAAATTTATTTCCCAACCCCTCACCTTTACTTGCCCCTTCAATTAACCCTGCAATATCTACAAATTCTACTGTCGCATTAACAATTGGAGCATTGTATATTTCAGAAAGTTTTTGAAGTCTTTCGTCGGAAACTGGAACTATTCCAATATTTGGTTCTATTGTTGCAAATGGAAAATTAGCAACATACGCCATTTGTTTTTTAAGCAAAGCATTAAACAACGTAGACTTCCCTACATTTGGCAAACCTACTATCCCTACAGAAAGTGACATATTTTATATTTTAACACTTTTACACTTCTTCAATCTTATCCAATAACTCGTCATCCCAATAGAGCATTTTTTGTTCTGGAAAAAGGTAGGCTTTGGTTGGTTTTAATTCTTTCATAAATTCAAAGGCATGCGAAACTATTATCATTGTTCCTTTATATTCTTTTAAAGACTCTAAAATTATTCTTTGAGAAAGTACATCAAGATATGTAGTTGGTTCATCAAGAATTAGTAAATTGTTATCTTTCCCCGTTAGACAAGCTATGGAAAGTCTTGTTTTTTCTCCACCAGAGAGGCTTCCCACTCTTTGAAAAATTTTATCTCCTGCAAACATATATCTCCCCAAAAATCCTCTTGCATAACCTTCATTCATTTTTGTTGCTTCACAAAATGTGTCAATTACAGACTTGTTAAAATCAAAGGTTTCAAATTCTTGTGAATAATATCCAATAGACAAATCATCATTTCTATATACTTCTCCACTATCAGGTTCTATCCGTTTCATCAAAATTTTAATAAATGTAGATTTACCTGTTCCGTTTGCACCTATTAAGGCAATCCGCTCTCCACGTAGAATTGTAAAATTAACGTCACCTAAAACTTTCAGGTCAGCATAATTTTTGTTTAAAGAAGTAGTTTTCATTGGAACTTCACCGATTCTTTTAGGTTCTGGAAGTTTTATGGAAATTTTTTTTAACTCTGGTGGAACTTCTGGAAGATTTTCTCTCTCTCGTTCCATCTGTCTTCTTATAATAGATTTTGTAGCCACAGCTCTGGAATTATTATATCTTTCTTCAGTTCTTTTTAAATGTCTTGATTTAATTTCTAACTCTTTTTTCAAATCTCTTTCTTTGTCTTCTTTAATTTTTACATATTCCGAGTATGTTCCTTTATATTCTTCAATTGATGAGTTATAGGGAGTAACTGATAATATTTTATCAATTGCATTATCCATAAGTTCCAAGTCGTGAGAAATTACAATTACTGCTCCCTTATAATTAGCTAGAAATTTCATAACCCAAGCTTTACCAGCTTTGTCCATAAAATTTGTAGGTTCATCAAGAAGTAATATGTCAGGATTTTCATTAAGTGCTCTTGCTAATGCTAACTTTGTTTTTTGTCCACCTGATAATGTTTTTGGATTATCGTTAAATAAAATATCTAGTTCCAATCCACTAAACATTTTCTTTATTTCAAAATCTTGATATAAATTGTCAGGGTCTACATATAAACGAACACTGTCTGATTTTTCCATAACTGCATCATGTTTTATCTCTTGTGGAACTAAACTAATACTTCCTGTAAGTTTTACTTTCCCCGTGAATCCTTGTTCTTCCCC